>JAYVXE010000295.1:0-4866 GCA_043785395.1 Burkholderiaceae bacterium
CACTGTCGGCGCTGGCGCATGAGGCGGTTAAAACCGGCGGCAGCATCGGCCAGGCCAACAAGGCCGTCATCGAGCTGGCGGCCAGCGGTAAGTTCACCGGCGACCAATTGGGCAATATCACCAACGCGGTGGTGGCGATGGAGCATGCCACCGGGGTCTCGGTTGACAAGACCATCAAGCAATTTGAGAGCCTGGCCAAGGAGTCCACCGGCAACAGCGAGCGCTCGTCCGATGCGATCTCAAAGGCCGTGGTGAAGCTTGATGACCAGTACCACTTCTTGACCCTGGCGGTGTACGACCAGATCCGCGCCCTTGAAAAAGAGGGTGACCAGAAGGCGGCGTCCAAACTGGCGACCGACGAGTTCGCCCAAGCCACGAAAGACCGGGCGACCGAGATCATTGGCAACCTGGGCACTGTGGCCCGCGCCTGGAATGCCATCAAGGAAGGCATTGGTGGCGCTGTTGCGGCCGTCGGCGAATGGGGCAAGAAGTCCACCAGCGCCAGCGAGGTGGCGCGCCTGACCGGTGTGGTGTCGGGCTTGCAGCCGGGCAACTATGGCGGCTCCGAGGCCTTTAACGAAACCTCGCGCGTGCAGTTGCTGGCCAAGGCCACGTCTGAGCTGGCCCAAGCCAAGGCGGGCCTGTTTGCAGCCGGTGAGAAAGCTGCGGCCCAGGCTCAAACCGCCTTGACCCAGAGCGAAGGCATTCACGCCGCGCAGCGTGTTGACGCCATGCTGATGGGTATCAGCAAAAAGTCGCAGAGCGCCTTGACGCTGGCGCTGAAGGAATACCGCGAAGAGATCAACAAGATTGATGCCGCCAACCCGAATGACCCGCGCACCACCGGCGCAGCCATTGCCGCCGGTGAAGAGCTGATCCGCAAGGCGCACACCGAACACGTGAAGTCGGGCAAGGCCGTCAGCGATGCCGAGAACACCATCGCCGCGTCCATGGAAAAAGCCAATGCGGCGGCCCTTTTGCAGGTGGACACCGGCGAGAAGCTGAGCGCGGCGGACAAATTCCGCATTGCCAGCCTGGGCCAGATTGACGAGGCGCTGCGCAAGAAAAACATCACGCTGGACGTGGCGGTGGCGCTTGAGTCCCGCATGCACGACATTGAGGGCAATATTTCGGCGGGCGAGGCGGCGATCCAGCAGGCCAAGGCGCTGGCGGACGCCTTCAAAGAACAGGAAAAGGCCACCCAGGCACTGGTCAACGTGGGCCAGAAAGAACTGGACTCGCTCGACGCCAAGATCCAAAAGCAGCGCGAGGTCAACCAGCAGATCGGCCTGACCAAGGCCCAAACCGAGGCGTTGAACAGCGCGCGGCAGATACAGAGCGCCCTGGCGGACGAGGAATACGCGCAGCTGTTGCGCAACGCCGCCGCCTACGCTGGCGAATACGCCAGCGCTTATGTGCAATACGCCAACGCGCTGGATTTGGCGGCGCGCAAGAAGCGCGATCTGGCCGGACTGGAGGCGCAGGCGTCCGTCAAGCTGTCCACCCTGGATGCCGACAATGAGCGTGAAAAGAGCATCAAGAAGGAAGAAGACGCCCGCCTGGCCAGCGTCAAGAAGATCGGCGACGGGCTGTATGAGGCGCTTAGCAATGGCGGCAATTCGGCCCTGAAGAAGCTGCTGAAAGATTTCAAGGAGTGGTTCGCGCGCCTGGTGCTGAGCCCGATCATCAACCCGATTGCCGAGTTTGGCGCCGGCCTGTTGCGGACGGCATCAGGTGCCAGTGGCGGCGGCGGCCTGTTGGGTGCAGCGGGCGCGGCCAGCAATGGCTACTCGCTGCTCAACGGCGCGGGCTCGTTTGGTGGCCTGTTTGCCAGCAATGCGGCCTATGGCGCGGCGCTTGGCACCACGTCGGTCGGTGCCGGGTCGCAAGCCGCCATGCTGGCCGCGCAAACCGGGGAGTTTGGCTTGGCCGGCCTGACCGCCACTTACGGCGCGGCGTCCGGCGCGGGCGCCCTGAGCGCAGGCGCTGTGACTGCGGGGTCGACTGTAGCCGCAGGCGCCACCGTGGCCACCGCCGCCGAGGTGGGCGGACTGGTCGCCGAGGGCTATGGCGTGGCGGCCACCACGGCGGCAGGCGTGGGCAGCGCTGCCGGTGCTGCTGCCGGGGCCGGACTGACCGGTGCGTTGGCAGCAATACCAGTCTACGGCTGGATTGCCCTGGCAGCGCTGGCCATTTTTGGCATGAGCGGCGGCGGCAAGCCCACCAGCACCACCGGCCAGACCGGCATCGCGGTGGATCCGCTCGGCACCATTAAAGACACCGGCTCGCACCAATACGGCAGCAGCGCCGGCTCGATTGCCGCTGTGCTGAACCTGAACACGGCTTACCGCACCACGGCGCAGTCGCTGGGGATTAAACCCGCCAGCACCGAATTTTTTTATGACGGCAACACCGGCAAAGACGGCGAGCACCCAAATTTTGCGTTGAGCGGCGGCGTGGTGGGCAAAGGCGGTTACGCCATTGGCGAGACACCGGTGTCGGACGCCGCGATCCAGCTCGCCGTCTCGCGGGCGGTGTTCGCCACGCTGCAGAACAGCGAGCTGCCCAAGTACCTGGCCGGGGTGTTCGACGGCATCACTGCGGGCACCGCCACGCAGGCGCAGCTAGCCACCGCGCTGGCCACGGCGCAGGCCTTCAAGGGGCTGCATGACCAGCTGCAACTGCTGCCCTTTGCCGAGCTGAAGGACATGAGTTTTGCCGCTGCCAAGGGCCTGGCCGATGCCTCGGGCGGCTTGGGCAACCTGGCGGCCAACCTGGCCACGTTCTACGACAAATATGTGCCACAGGCCGAAAAGACGGCCACCATCACGGCCAACGTGGGCAAGGTGTTTGCCAGCCTGGGCCTGGCCATGCCCAAGCTGGACGCCTCCGGCCGGGCGCTGTTCCGCAGCCTGGTCGAGGGCCAGGACCTGGCCACCGCCGCCGGCCAGATGACGCGCGCCGGGCTGCTGGGCGTGGCCGGTGCGCTGGACCAATTGCTGCCGCCGCTGGATGAGGCGGCGGGCGCCATCAACGGCTTGGGCACCAGCGCCAAGAGCCTGGCGCAGCAGCTCAAGGAGCAGGCCGGCTGGCAGGACAAGCTGGACGTGCTGCTGGGCAAGACCACGGCGCGCGAGATCTCCCTGCGCAATGACCTGGCGGACGCCAGCAACGAGACCATCAAGTCAATCATCAAACAGGTATATGCCCAGGAAGACCTGAAGGCAGCGGCCGATGCGGCGGCGGCGGCCCAGGCCAGGGCGGCTGAAGAGGCGCAGCGCGCGGCGGACGGCATCATCAGCTCGTGGAAAAGCATCACCGACACCATCGTGGACGAGGTCAAGCGCCTGCGCGGCGAGGTGGCGGGTACCGGTGCCACGGGCTATGCCGAGGCGCAAACAGAATTTGCCATCGCCACGGCCAAGGCCCGCGCCGGTGACCAGGACGCCGCCAAACTGCTGCCCGCGCTGAGCCGCAACCTGGACACGCTGGCCCAGGCCAACGCCGGCACGCTGCTGGAGCTGCGCCGCATGCAGGCGCAAACGGCCGGCAGCCTGAGCGCCACCGGGAGTATCTTGGACGGCTTGAGCGCTGGCCAGGCGGCGGCGGCCATGAGCGCAGGCCGGCCGGTGACGACGGTGGTGGGCGCTGGTCAGGCGGCAGCGACGGTGGTGGGCGCCGGGACCCAATCAACCGGGCGGGCCACCCCGCAGACGGCAGCCAAATACACCGAAAGGTACCAGCTGCCAACCGGCGTCAGCGCGGTTGCTGTGACCGACCCAGCGGCTATTGCCCGCTTTGATTCAATCAACGCCGCCATCAACGAGATCGGCGTGGCCACGCCCGAGGCGGTGCGGCGCCTGGCCGCCACGGCCCAGCAATATGGTGTGAGCATGTTCGACTTGGCGACGGCCAGCGGCTACCTGTACAGCGAGGTCAGAAACGTCTTCGCCGCTGCCGGAGTACCCGCCTTTGCCGGGGGCGGCGACCACACCGGTGGCGTACGCATCGTCGGCGAAAACGGCCCCGAGCTGGAGCTGACCGGCCCCAGCCGCATCTTCAATGCCCCGCAAACCCGCGCCCTGCTGCAAAGCGGCGGGGCGAACAATGACGACCTGGTGCGCGAGCTGCGGGCCCTGCGCGACGAGGTGAAAGCGCTGCGCGCCGAGGCCCGCGCCACCACCGGGCACACCGCCAAGACGGCGCGCTTGCTGGAAACCGTAACCGAGGGCGGGCGCGCCGTCCTGACCGAGGCCTTTGCATGATCTTTAACCCCCTAACCCCTTTACCCCTTTGAAAGTGCCCGTATGACGTTTTTCTTTGTTGGCGGCGAGGACCACGACTTCGCCAAGATTGGGGCCGTTTCGGTCAACACCGCCACCACGGGGGCCCGGCGCACGGCGAATGCGCGATGCGCGCTGAACGTCGCGGCGGTGACCACCTCGGACGGCTGGCAGGGGCAGTTGACCAGCGCCCAGTCGACGTTCTGGCTGACGGCACGGGTTTACGCCTCCTCATGGTCCGCTGCCGCCCCGGCTGATCTGCTGATGCTGCTCGATGGCACCACCCGGCGCCTGGGAATTAAAACCAACAGCGCCGGAAACCTTGTGATTTTCAAACGCGATGCCGCGGGCACCAACACCACGCTGGCCACCTCCAGCCTCGCCGCGGCAGTCAACACCCTTTTGAAACTTGACGTGCAGGTCAGCTACGGCACCAGCAACACCGTCAATGTCTACATGGACAACGTGCTGTGGGTTACCTACACCGGCGATGTGACGACCAACTCGGCCACCACGCTGTCGGCGTTTGTCCTCGGCAACACCTACAACGGGGCGTTCAACACGAATTGGTCCGAGGTCATCT
>JAYVXE010000296.1:0-4862 GCA_043785395.1 Burkholderiaceae bacterium
CGCAGCTTGGACAAGGCCATGACCGACACCGGCTTCACCGGCGCCTGGGCCGTGAACACGCCCAGGTCCGCCACCGCCAGCTGGCGCGCATCGGCCAGCAGATGCGCGATGGTGTGCTGGCAGTAGCGGCCCTGGCAAAAGCCCATGCCGGTGCGGCAGGCCAGTTTGACGCTGTTCACGTCGCTCACATGGGGGTTGTCGGCCAAGAAGTCTTGCACCGTGCCTTTGGTCACTTCCTCGCAGCGGCAGACCACGGTGTCCGCCGTCGCCAGGTGCGCCAGCGCGTCCATTCGCGGCGCGAAGAAGCGCAGCACCACGTCGGTAAAACGGTGCGCCTTGCGGATCGCCTGGTGGGTTTTGCGCAGCGCGCCCTCCAGTGCCGGCGGTGACGCGGCCCCGAGGGCTTCGGCCACCACATTCAGCGCGGCGAGCCGTCCTTCCAAAAACGCCAGCTCAGCCCCGTTCACGCCCGCCGGCTCACCGGCGACATAGATGCGCTCCACGCTGGTGCGCATGCCTTCGTCGTGCTGTACCGCCCAGCCGCCTTCATCCGGCTTCCACTGCACCGCGCAACCGGCCTGCCGGGCCAGCTCGCTGGAGGCCAGCAGGCCGTAGCCAATGACCAGCGTGTCGGCCTCCACGCTGCGCTCGGTGCCCGGCACCGCCTTCCAGTCGCGGTCGGCATCACACAGCGTGACCCGCTGCACCGCCTCGTCGCCATCGGCGCGCAACACCAGGGTGCCAAAACGGATGGGTACGCCATGGCGCTGCACGTTGCGCAGGGCCCGTGCCGTTTGGGCGAGCAGGCCCAGGTGGCCGGGCACGGCAGGCCAGCCGGCCACGAGTTCACCCAGTCCAGGCCGTGGCCGCGCAATGGCAACCTCCACCACGTCGGCACCCGCTTGCACCAGCAAATCGGCCACCAGCAGCAGCAAGGGGTGTGAGCCGGCCAGCACGAAGCGCTTGCCAGGCCGCAGAAACTGGCTCTTCACCAGGGTTTGCACGCCACCGGCGGACATCACGCCCGGCAAGGTCCAGCCCGGAAAGGCCACCGGCAGGTCGTAGGCGCCGGTGGCGATGAGCAGGAAGCGGCCCTCCAGCAGTTCAGTCTCATCGCCCTGCGAGATGGCCACCCGCACGCAGGCTTGGTCGGGTGCGCGAAACACGCCCCAGGCGACGGCACCGAAGCGCCATGCGATCGAGGCAGACTGGCGCGCACGCTCCAGCAGCGGTTGGCCAAATGCGTAACTCTTGAAGGCGCTGGTGGGGGGGGCGCGAAAGGTGGACGGCGCTTGCCGAAAGATCTGCCCCCCCACATCGTGCTGTTCGTCCACCACCACCACACGCAGGCCATTTTCGGCAGCGCTCAGGGCGGCGGACAGGCCCGCCGGGCCTGCGCCCACGATAAGCAGGTCGAACTTCGGCGCCGCATCGGCGCTTGCAACGGACAGGGCGTCAGTCATGGCATCAGTCATGGCGGGGTACGTCAATACGCATGTTTTCTACCGCCCGGGTCATGCAACTGCGCACCGACGGGCGGCCATCAATCGTCACCAGGCAGTCAAAACACACGCCCATGTTGCAGACTGGCGCACGGGCGGCGCCGCCCGCCGTGCGGCGAAAGACGCCGACACCAGCGGCCAGCAACACGGTTGCGACAGTCTCGCCCGGGTAACACGCCGTGGCTTGGCCATTGATATAGAGAGAAATAGGGGAGGGACGGGTCACGTCGGCCTCGATACGAGTGCGGTCAGGCAAGGGTGAGGCTCCCGAAACGTTGGGGGTTGTAGGCGCGGACGTCGAAAACATCCGGTCGGCCCAGGATTTTGTCCGCCAGGATACGGGCATAGGTCGGCCCGAGTGTGAAGGCGGAGCCGCCGGTGGCGATGAACACGCCGGTGGTCTTGGGCACCTCGCCGATCAGCGGCAACTGGTCGGCCACCAGGGCCGTGGTGCCGGTCCAGACCCGCAGCACCGGCAGGTGCGCAACAGCCGGCACCACGGCCCCGGCTGCCGCCATGTTGCCCGTCAATGAGGACAGCAGCAGCTCCGGTTTGCGCTCCAGGTTCACCACCCCGCCAGACTGCCGCAGCGCGGCGGGCCAGCCGCCGCCGATGAGCACATTGCCCTCCGGCGTCTGCTTCATGGAGAGCCGTCGGCCAGCGTGCTGCACCAGGTGTGTGATCAAGGGTGCCGTCCTTGCCGTGGCGGTCATGGTCAGGCCCACCGGGCTGACCGGCAGCACCACGCCGGCCATCTGCGCCAGCCGTCCAGACCAGGCACCGGCGGCAATCACGATGGTGTCGGCCTGGCACACGCCGCCATCCTCGAAGCGCACATGCCAGCCAGATCCATTGCGGCGCAGCGCCTGCACGCCCACACGGGAACACACTTGCGCGCCCCGTTGCACCGCTGCACGGGCGTAGGCGAGTGCGCAGCGGCGCGGGTCGGCCTTGCCTTCGTCAGGGCAAAAAGCGGCAGCCACGATGGCGTCGCCGAAATACGGCGCCAGGGCCTGCACGGCGGCACGGTCCAGCAATTCCATCTGCAAACCAGCGGCGCGCTCGAGCGCCACCTTGCGCCCCAGGCGCTCCACCTGTGCACTGGTTTCCGCCACCATGAAGCCGCCATGCTGCACCACGCCGAGGTCGGCCCCGAGTTCGGCCTCCAGCTGCCCCCAGGCCTGCTGGGCGTGCAAGTGCAGTGGAATGGCCTCGGCCGCCTTGCGTGCGGCCTCGTCGCCGTTTTCGATCATGCGGTACTCAAGCTGGAAATGCAGGCTGCCCGCGTTCTGGCCCGAGGCCTGGCGGTTGAGCTGGTCCTTCTCGACCAGCAGCACGTCCACGCCCGCGTCGGCCAACAGATAACTCACGGCGCAGCCCAGCAGCCCACCGCCCACCACCAGCGTGGTGACACGGGTTTTGCGCTCTGGTGCGTTCACCTCCAAACCGGTCATGCCGAGGTCAGGGGCACCGTGCGCAGGCCCAGTCCTTCGAGCGTGGCGCGGACCTGCTCCACCTCCGCCTGCGTCAACTCCAGCAGGGGTCTGCGCACATAGCCCGCAGGCACGCCGCGCAGGCGCAACGCGGTCTTGAGAATCGCCTGCGCACTGCCGAAATTACCGGCAAAGTCCTTGTTAAACCAGGCCTTCATGATCGTGCGGTCGCGCTCGCCGAGCAGCACCGCACCGGCCTTGTCGCCGGCTTCCACGCGGCGCCAGAAGTCCGGATGGTCGGCCCCCAGCACGCCGCCCGCACCCATCAGACCGTCGCTGATACCGAGTGCGACAAGGTCTGCGCCCAGCTCGGACGTTGGCATGTTGAAGTAGCGCACCTTGTGGCGCAGGGCGTAGGCACCTTGCAGGAACATGGCGAAATTGGGGGTGGAGTTTTTGATGGCGACAACATGGTCGATATCGGCCAGCTCGTCGAGCAATTCCACGTCCATATCCACCACACAGCCACGCGGCCAGTTGTAGATGCAAATCGGGATATCGGTGGCATCCGACACATCGCGGTAGAACTGCACCAGCTCACGGCGACTTGGCACCATGTAGGGCGGCGGGGTCAGCAAAATGCCGTCGAGCCCGGCGCGCTCGGCCGCGCGGGCATGGCGAATGGCTTCGGCCGCCGTATAGGCATTGCAGCCCCCCAGCACGGTCATGCGTTTGTTGATGGTGCGTGCGGATTCCTGAAACAGCTGGGCCCGCTCGGCCTCGCTCAGGCTGAACCATTCACCCGATGTGCCGGCCAGAACCACGCCGTGCATGCGCTCTTGGACGTACCACTCAAGTTGACCGGCCAAGCCCTCCCAGTCCATCTCGCCGCTGCGTGTGAACGGGGTGGTAATGGCGGGAATGTAGCCAGTCCAGTTGATGTCGTTACGGTTCATAGCGTTCTCCTAGTTCAATGCCGCATCGGCTTCAATTTCAATCAAAAAATCCGGCAGCGCCAATGTTTGCACACCGATGAAGGTGTTGGCGCCCGGCAAGGCATCGCCGTAGAAGGCGGCGATCTCCGCGCAGATCGGGCCCAGCTTGTCCGGCGTGTGGTTGACCACATAGGTGCGCAGACGCACCACGTTGGCGGGTGTAGCGCCTGCAGCGGCCAGCACTTCTTTCAAGTTGGCCAACACCTGCCGGGTCTGCGCAATCACGTCGGCACCGCCGACCAGGTTGCAGTCGCGGTCCCAGGCGACCTGGCCTGCAAGATGCAGCGTGCGCCCGCTGCTCTGCGAAACCGCGTGGGAAAAGCCGAACGGAACGGTCTTGTACATAGACTCGGGATTGATGACAAGTCGTGCCATGGTGAATACTCCTGTGAATGAGAAAGAGGACTTGCGCGAAACATGCTTGTTCGACGCTATCGGTGGAATTTTGCGTAAATCGTGAGGGGGAAAGAGAAAAGAGAAAAGGGGGCCATCCAACGGCCTTGGCAGCGACGATGCCGCCTCCGCTGCCTCGCACAGCCTACCCGCTGGCAGCGGCCGAGCCGATCCACGCAAGCGCTGAGACGGCAAAGACGCTCAAAAAACTCAAAACGCCTGGGCAAAAGATGGGGCGGCTTCGGCGCCGCCGCCCTCCAGAGCACGGCCACCTCCTGCGCATACCGCCGCGAAGGCCACCGCACACACCAAAAAACTTGAGACCCATGGCGTCAATGACAAAGATACAGGACTTGCGCAAGTCCTGAGATAAATAGGCGGCGACCTCCTCCCACACGCTGACCAGCTTGCGGGAGGAGGTCGCCATCAAGCAAGCTTCATCCTAGAAACCGCAGTTGGATGCATACGAGCGCGGTGCCATCGGGTGCATAGCGCTCTCACCCAAGAGGTGAACGTGATCGAAGCAGAAAAATCCAATA
>JAYVXE010000297.1:0-4827 GCA_043785395.1 Burkholderiaceae bacterium
ACGCCAGCGACTGCATGTCAAAATTAGCACTGACATCGGGCCCGGCAATGATCTCCACCGCGACCTCGGACGCATCGGCCAGCACAATCGGTCGGTTGGTCAGGGTGTGCGGTGCAATCGGCACCAGCACCCAGCCGGGAATCGACGGATGCAGCAACGGCCCGCCCGCCGACAAAGAATAAGCTGTAGAGCCGGTTGGCGACGCAATGATCAGGCCGTCGGCGCGCTGGTTGGCCACAAACTTGCCGTCCACCTCCACCCGCAACTGCACCATCCCGGCGGTCGCACCACGGTTGACCACCACGTCGTTCATGGCCAGGGCGTCAAACACACAGTGCCCGGCGCGCAGCACCCGCGCATGCATCAGGCTGCGCCAGTCTTGCTCGTAGGCGCCGTCCAGCATCGGCGTCAGCGCGCTCTGGTAGTCCTCCAGCGCAATGTCGGTGATGAAACCCAGCCGCCCTTGGTTGATGCCAATCAAGGGCACGCCGTAACGCGCCAATTGCCGCCCGATACCGAGCATGGTGCCGTCGCCGCCGACCACCAGCCCCAAATCGCACTGCGCACCAATCGCATCGACGCTGAGCGCCGGATACTGGCTCAGCCCGGTACTGGCGGCGGTGGCCTGCTCCAGCACCACTGCGCAGCCCTGCTGCTGCAAGAACGCGGCAATATCTTGCAAAATATCGCGCGACTCAACGGCCAGCGACTCAGCATTGGCTGCTTGGTATTTCCCAATCAGTGCCACCTGGCGGAATTTCGATGTCATCCATAAATTACAACACAGGCGCGCTACTGGTACGCCGCCGTGGCGCAACGCTGCGCGCACCGTAAAATCACGCGATGCTTGATGACCGTGGAAAATTACTGCTCAAAGCGCTGGTCGAACGCTATATCGCGGACGGACAGCCGGTTGGCTCGCGCACGCTGTCGCAAGCGTCTGGGCTGGAGTTGTCGCCCGCCACCATCCGCAACGTGATGTCAGACCTGGAGGCGCTGGGACTGATCGCCAGCCCGCACACCTCGGCCGGCCGCATCCCCACCGCGCGCGGTTACCGGCTGTTCGTTGACACCATGCTGACAGCACAAAACGAGCAGCTCGCGCCCCAGACCCTGGCCGCCGAGCAGCCCCAAAAAGTCATCGCCAATGCGGCCCAACTGCTGTCCAACCTGTCGCAGTTCGTCGGCATCGTGGTCGCACCCCGGCGCACCTCGGTGTTTCGGCAAATGGAGTTTTTGCGGCTGTCCGAGCGCCGCTTTTTGGTCATCATCGTCTCGCCCGAAGGCGACGTGCAAAACCGCGTGATCTTCACCGAGACCGACTACACCCAGGCCCAGCTCAGCGAAGCCGCCCTCTTCCTCAACAGCCACTATGCTGGCCTGGCCATGGAGCAGGTCAGGGAGCGGCTCAAACACGAGGTCGATGCGCTGCGCAGCGAAATCTCTTTGCTCATGCAAGCCGCCGTCAACCTCAGCTCCGAGGCGGCTGCGCAGGACGAAATGGTGATTGCCGGCGAGCGCAACCTGCTGGCGGTCAGCGATTTTTCGACCGATATGGGCCACCTGCGCCGCGCCTTCGATGTGTTTGAGCAAAAAACCCAGTTGATGCGCCTGCTCGACATTTCCAGCCAAGCCGAGGGCGTGCGGATTTTCATCGGCGGCGAAAGCCAGGTCGTGCCGTTTGAAGAACTCTCCATCGTCAGCGCCTCCTACGAAGTGGACGGCCAGATCGTCGGCACGCTTGGCGTCATTGGCCCCACCCGCATGCCTTACCACCGGATGATCCAGATTGTGGACATCACCTCGCGCCTGGTCAGCAACGCGCTCAGCCACCGGTAACTACGGCCCCTCCCCCCGCGCGCCCGCCCGCTCGCGCGCCTGCAACACAGCCTTGTCAGCCTCCATGTAATTGCGCGTCAAAGGCACGCTGTCCTGGCGCCGGGCCAGCTGAATTTGGAACACGGCGATGTCTTGGTGGAGGAAGGCAGCCTCGGACATCGCCAGATAAAACTCCCACATTTTGCAAAACCGCTCGTCGTACAGAGCCCGTGCTTCATCGCGCCGCGCCATGAAGCGCGTGCGCCACAGGCGCAGCGTGCGTGCGTAGTGCAGGCGCAGCACCTCGATGTCGGTGACGATCAGGCCCGAGCGCTCAATCGCCGGCAGGCACTCCGACAGCGAGGGCAAGTGACCGCCAGGGAAGATGTATTTCTCTAACCAAGGGTTGTTGAAATCGGGCACGTCCGAGTTGCCAATGAAATGCAGCAGCATCACGCCGTCATCACTCAGCAGGTCGAAGCACTTGCGAAAAAAGACATCGTGAAAGCCGCGCCCGACATGCTCGAACATGCCGACCGAGACGATGCGCTCAAAGCGCCCCGGCGTCGCCCGGTAATCCTCCAAGCGGTAGCTGAGCTGTGCGGCGCAGGGCGAGGCAGCACCCAGCCACTGCGCGCCCGCCAACTGTTCCTGCGACAGGGTGATGCCGGTGACCTGGCCCGCGCCGCCGACCTCGGCCAAATAGCGCGACAAGCCGCCCCAGCCGCAGCCGATATCGAGCACCCGTTGGCCGGGTTGCAGCCGCAGTTTGGCCGTGATGTGGCGTTGCTTGGCGCGCTGTGCAGTCTCCAAATCCTCATCGCCGTTCTCAAAATAGGCACAGGAATACTGGCGCTCCGGGTCGAGGAACAGGCGATAAAGCCTATCGTCAAGGTCGTAGTGGTGCGCCACATTGGCACGTGCTTGGCGGCTTTGGTTGCGCATGCGCAGCGGGCGCAGCGCCATCCGCCAGCGGTCGAGCCAGCGCTGCGTCCAGTGGAGCGGGACCGCCTTGGCGTCGCGCAGCAGCAGTTCAAGCAGATCAAAAACCGCTCCCTCCTCCACGCACAAACGCCCGTGCATGAACAACTCGCCAAGCTGAAAATCCGGATCGCGCAGCAAGGCCCAAACCGCCCACCGGTCGCAAAGGCGGATGCTGACCTGGGGCTGGCCCTGGTCGCCCTGGTCGCCCAGCAGCAAAGTCTGGCCCGAGGGAAGGTGGATGCGCAACCGGCCGCGCTGCACCAAGGGGGTCAAGGCCCGGCGCAAGGCCTGGGCCATCAAACGGTCTCGCATGCATGTCCTGTCTCAAGGGCAAACCAACTGTTGTGGCTTGCCATGGGTTCATCCAACAAGCGCAGTGCGCGTCCAGCCAAGGCCGCCACAGCGAACGCTTCGTACCGGGCCAGCATGGATTTATCTAAATTGACCACAGCGCTTATTCACACTTATATTCAAATAAACAAATATCAAAAGTTATAAAAAAACCTCTTGCGCTTCTGTACTGTGCGGTGTGGCTATATTGGTACAGCTTCAAACCCGCATTTTTACAAAAAATCTAATAACCACCCATAGCAGCCAACAGCCTGAAATTAAGCGCATGTTGTTTTGCCTGCCATTGCGCCAACAAGCTTGGGGGCAGTGCGCCCTCGTCTTGCCCGTCTTGGGCGCTGAGCCAGCGTTTCCAGGCACTGCGGTAGCGGTAGCACGAGACCTCACCCGTGATGTCGCTGCCGACCAGCGGGCCCGCAGCCCGCAGCGCCGCAATCAATTGCAGCGCCTGCGCCTCTTGCAGCTGGCCCTGGTCCCAGTTGGTGCGCACCACATCGGGCGCAAAAACGTCTTTGTCGATCGATAAATAGCTTGGGGCCGGATCACATTGGAGCTGCTCGGCCAAGGTATCGACCAAGGTTTGCATGCTGTCAAAGCTGCGAAACGCCGCGCCCAACCCAAGCCAGCGCGCCCAAGCCGTATCAACCCCCAGGCTCCAGTACTGGAGCTTGCCGCTGCGCAGTGGCTGCAAGTAGTTCTCCCAGCTATGGGCCAAACCAATGTCCGCCGAGGTAATGCCCACCACCAGCACCTGGCTGACCTCGGGCAACAGCGCCACCCGCCGCACCCACGAGCCGCAGTGCACGCCAAACGGGAAGCGCATGTTGTCCGGATGGTTGTCCAGCACCAGCACCCGCAAAGGCGCGGCATCGCGCGACGGGCGACGGCGCAAACAGCGCTGCAACAGCGGCCAGCTCAGGTGGTGGTAGTCGCCACTGCCAAGAAAGACCGTGCCGTGCGCCGCCGCCCCGGCCTGCGTGCTCGGCAAACGCGCCTCCAGCAACTGCGTCCACGCCCGCAGCCGCGCCAAGCTACAGCCAAAGCGCAGCCGCTCTTGCCAGTCGTGCAGGGCCAGTCGCTGCTCACCTGGCAACACGCCCACCGAGGCGTCAAAATCCAGCACCAAAGGCCGTGCGTGGGCCGTGCATCCACCGGTCATTGTTGAGCCTGCCAAATACGGTCTTTCTCAAAATGCGCAACAAAGCGCCGTGCCAGTCGGCGCAGCAGCGGGTTGCGCACATACACAGCATGCCGGGTGAAGGTGAACTGGGCGCCGAGCTGGGCCTTGACCTCGGGGTCGGTCCAGCCGGCGACGTAATGCGTGAGTTGCTGCGCAAGCGCATATTCGAGGTTCACCATCCAGCTCACAAAATACAGATTGCAGGCGCGCGCGTTCGGATATTGAAAGCCGATGTATTTGTCCAGCAACTTGCCGTCGTGCACAAAACACAGGTTCCAGCCGATCAGCTGGCCGTCCTGGCGGTACTCAAAGACCAGCCCGCCGCTGCTGCCATCACGCAGCAATGCCGCAAAAAAATCCCGCGACAGGTGCTCGAAATGCATGTCGCTCTGGGCATAGACAGCTTGGTAGAGCGCATAAAAATGGTCGACCAACGCCTCATCGTGGTAACAGGCACTGCCCGTCGGAAGGTGGCGAATAGCGAGCCCGGCGCGGCT
>JAYVXE010000298.1:0-14860 GCA_043785395.1 Burkholderiaceae bacterium
CGCGACCAGATCGCGCTGCTCGAGGTCGACGTCGTGGCACTCGAGATGATGGTGCTGCGCGTGCTGGCGGCTGAAAAATCGGGCAAAAATTCGCTCGACGTCGCCGGCCTGCTCAAAATCCGGGGCAGCGAAATCCAGCAGCGCTACAGCGAATTGATGCTGCAAGCGGCCGGCCCCTTTGCCCTGCCCTTCATCGAAGAGGCGATGGAGGCGGGCTGGCAAGGCGACTTCCCCGGCGGCGTAGCGGCCAACGCGCCGTTGGCATCGGGCTACTTCAACCTGCGCAAGACCACCATCTACGGCGGCTCCAACGAAGTGCAGCGCAACATCATCGCCCAGACCGTGCTGGGTTGAACGGGTAGCCCCAGGAGCCCATCGGGCAGTGCCCTCTTTACCGTCCCGCCGTTCCCGCGCCAGCGGAAATTCGGCAACACCACCCCATCTTTGATGGCCGTCATCGGCCCAGGAGCCCTCCATGGATTTCGATTTCTCCAGCGACCAAGAACAATTGCGCGACGCTGTGCGCAAATGGGTTGACAAGGGCTATAGCTTTGAGCGCCAGCAGAAAATCACCCACGCAGGCGGCTTTTCGCGCCCCGTCTGGGGCGAGCTGGCCGAACTCGGCCTGTGCGGCCTGGCGATCAGCGAAGCCCACGGCGGCCTGGGCCTGGGGCCGGTCGACGCGATGGTGGCGCTCGAAGAACTGGGCCGAGGCCTGGTGCTGGAACCACTGGCACAGGCGCTGATCGCCGGCAGCGTCCTCTCGGCCTACGCCCCGATCGACCTGCAAACCGTTTGGCTGGCGCCACTGGCCAGCGGCGAAGCCCTGGTGGTACTGGCCCACCAAGAACGCCAAGCCCGCTACCGGCTCGATCTGTGCGCAGCAAGCGCCGTGCCCGACAAGGATGGCTATACGCTCACAGCGGCCAAAAGCCTCGTCCCCGCCGGCGACCAAGCCGATGCCTACCTGGTGCCCGCCATGCTCGACGGCGCGCAGGCCCTGTTCCTGGTCGCACGCGACAGCCCCGGCATCGGCAGCCAAGGCTACCGCACCCAAGACGGCAGCCGCGCCGCAGAAGTCAGCTTCGAGCACGCAACAGCGCAACTGGTCAGCCGCGACGGCCTCAATGCGCTCGAATACGCTGTCGACATTGGCATCGCCGCCGCGTGCGCAGAAGCCGTTGGCGTGATGGACCAGACCCTGGCCTGTACCGTCGACTACATGAACCAGCGCAAGCAATTTGGCGTCACGATTGCCAGCTTCCAGGCCCTGCGCCACCGGGTTGCCGACATGAAAATGCAGCTAGAGCTGGCGCGCTCGATGGCCTATTACGCCAGCCTCAAACTCAAGGCCCCAGCCCCAGAGCGCCGCCGCGCCATGGCCCGCGCCAAGTACCAGCTCGGCACATCGATGCGCTTTGTCGGCCAGCAAGCAGTGCAGCTGCATGGCGGCATCGGCGTCACCGACGAGTACATCGTCAGCCACTACTTCAAACGCCTGACCCAGCTCGAAATACGTTTCGGCGACAGCCTGCACCAGCTCGGTGAAATCTCGGCCCGCATGCAAGCAACGGCAGGGGTTTTTGCCTGAAGGCGGAGCCTGACGCGCAGTGGAGCGAGAACCCGCGTTACGGAACAGGGGCAACCTGGGCGGACTCCTCTCGCAGCTGCGAAACCCAATGCATCAACTATTTATTCTTTTAACAAAAACCACTCCTTCAAAGAAAAATCATACCGGACTGGCAATAAAAAAAACCCCAGTTCGCAGGCCATTTACTCGCCAACAACCTTGGAAATTTATGGTGCAATATTAATATATGCGTGTGATGCTCGAAGGGGCGATGATTTCCGTGGCACTCATCATCGCCATTGGAGCACAAAATGCCTTTGTCCTAAAATACGGCCTATTGAAAAAACAGGTATTTTTTGTCGTACTTACTTGTTTTTTATGTGACTTTATACTGATGACACTGGGTGTCATGGGGCTGGGCACCCTGATCGGCAATAACCACATCGCGGTTATAGGAATGTCACTGGCGGGCGCATTATTTCTTCTCTGGTATGGGAGCCGTTCTTTCATCAGCGCCTGGCGTGGCGGCAGTGCACTGGAAGCTCAGCTTGCGGGGGAAGCTGATGACAGCATCAAAGGGGTAATATTGACCACACTGGGCGTCACCCTTTTGAACCCCCATGTTTACCTGGATACAGTGGTGGTCATCGGCGGGGTCGCCAGCCCATTATCTCCTCACCAAAAATTACAGTTTCTTGGCGGAGCGCTGATCGCCTCTTTTAGCTGGTTTTTTGCCTTAGGTTATGGGGCAAGATTTCTCATTCCACTTTTTAAAAACCCTGGCACCTGGCGGATACTGGATGTGGCAATTGGCTGCTTTATGTTCTGGATTGCCTTTCAGCTCATAAAGTACGGGGCCAACATGTTGCTGCTTGGCTAGTATCTATCTGCATGCCCACGAAACGGCGCTGGCTTGCACGCGCTTTGGGCTTCGATTTTGGAAGTTTTTGAAGTTTTGGAAGTTTTGAAAGGTTTGGAGTGGCGACCAAGATGCACCGGTATCCATCGCATTGTGCAACCAAGCCCTTTCGGCCACGGACATGCCAATGCGCTCGGCCCTTATTCCTTTACGCGGGCAGCACAGGCAGGTGACAAAATTCCATCTAAGGCCATTCAAAGAGGCGTCAGAGGAAGATATTTCTAGGACTTACGCAAAACCGCCCTGGCGTCGTTTTTTCCTTGCCGTACGAGCCATGCTCTGTCTGCGGAAAAATGCCTCACCAGGACATTTTTGCGTAAGTCCTGATTTCTTAACGTGATTTTTCGCGCCATTGAGCGTCAGACCCCAGGGCTGGCTGGGGAGCGGCGCTGGACGCGCCCTAAAGCGGCCCATTTCTACAAATTTTGGCCCACACTCAATCGAGCAGCCGTGAAGACTTGGGCACGTGCGCCATCAAAAACTCCATCTGGTCGGCCAGGATGCGGCGGTTGCGCAAGATGAAGTCTTCCCACAGGCTGGGCACATAGGGCGCGTACAGCAAGGGCATATGGGCTTGCTCGGGCGTGCGGTTGCTTTTGCGGTGGTTGCAGGGGCGGCAGGCGGTGACCACGTTCATCCAGCTGTCAACGCCGCGTTGACCCTGAGGGATGATGTGCTCGCGGGTCAGGTGTTCGTCCTGAAAGTGGCCGCCGCAGTAGGCGCAAACCTTGCGGTCGCGGGCAAAAATCTTGGTATTGGTCAGGCTCGGCTTGAGCGTGAAGGGGTTGATGCGCGGCACGCCCCGGGTGCCAATGATGCTGTTGACATTGATCACCGACTGCAAGCCGGTACGCACGTTGTGGCCACCACGAAAACGTGCAACCTGGGCCCCGGCCTCCCAGCGCACATCGCCAGCGGCGTAGTAGACCACCGCTTCTTGCAGCGACAACCACGATTGCGGCAGCCCTTGGGCCGACAGTTTCAAGACCTTCACAACACGACTCCTTGTATCCACAGTGCATCCACACGGGTCACGGAACGCTCTCAGCCTAGACGGCCAGCCCCCAAAGGGCAGCCGGCAACTGCGTCACAATATACCTTGTTTTTCTAAAAATAGGCTTAGGCGCATGCACTGTTGTGCTTGTATAGCTATCAAATTATTCATAATGGAATCTTGCCCATGAAAGTCTTCCGTGGCTTGCAGCACCCCGGCATGGCGGGTGCCTGCGCGCTGACGATTGGTAATTTTGACGGTGTCCACCGAGGCCACCAAGCCATGCTGGCGCTGCTCCACAACGAGGCCAGCCACCGGGGCGTGCCGAGTTGCGTGCTGACCTTTGAGCCCCATCCGCGCGACTACTTTGCTGCCGCCCATGGCCGCGCCAGTCTGGCACCGGCGCGCATTGGCACGCTGCGCGACAAGCTCACCGAGCTGGAGCGCTGCGGCATCGACCAGGCGGTCATCCTGCGCTTTGATGCCCGGCTGGCGAGCCTGTCGGCGCCGGCCTTCATCGACCAGGTGCTACTGCGCGGCCTGGGCGTGCGCTATGTGCTGGTTGGCGATGACTTCCGTTTTGGTGCGCAACGCGCTGGCGACTACGCGCTGCTGGACGCCGCCGGGCAGCAGCACGGCTTTGACGTTGCCCGCATGAACAGCTACGAGGTGCACAGCCTGCGGGTCTCCAGCTCGGCGGTGCGCGAGGCGCTGACCGCTGGGCGCATGGACCGCGCCGCCGAGCTGCTTGGGCGGCCCTACAGCATCAGCGGCCATGTGGTGCACGGGCGCAAGCTCGGGCGCTCACTGGGCGCGAGTGCGCCGGGGCGCGAAGACGGTTTTCGCACACTGAACCTGCGCTTTCAGCATTGGAAGCCAGCCGCTGCCGGTATTTTTGTGGTGCAGGTGCACGGCCTGGGCGCGCAGCCGCTCCAGGGGGTCGCCAATCTGGGGGTGCGCCCGTCGCTGGACCCGTCCGATGTGAATGGCGGGCGGGTGCTGCTGGAGACCCATTGCCTGGACTGGCCGGCCACACTCGGCACGCAAGAGGCCTACGGTAAAATCATCCGGGTGGAGCTGCTGCACAAACTGCATGACGAATTAAGGTATACCAGTCTGGATGCACTGATCAGCGGCATCGCCCAAGACTGCCAAAATGCCCGTGCATTTTTTGCCGCACAAGCCTTGTCGCCGCCAGCCAGGCCAGCCTGACTGCGTAACTCTATTCAAGCCTCAATCAAGCGCCCGCTCCCCGATGGCATCTTGCGCACGCGCTTGGGGCCACAGCGCCGCAGTCGACTATTTTTTTGAACCTCCCGCGCCGCGCCCGCCAGCCCGTCGCAGCCCTACCAACGCTGCCCCGCAGTTCCTGTTATGCCTGACTCCACCGCCACCAGCCCCCATTCCACGCCGACCCCGCCGGCCCCAACCGATTACCGCAGCACGCTGAACCTTCCCGATACGCCGTTTCCGATGCGCGGCGACCTGCCCAAACGCGAGCCCGGTTGGGTTCAGCAATGGAATGAGCAAGGCGTCTACCACCGGCTGCGCGCCGCCCGCCGGGGCGCGCCGATGTTTGTGCTGCACGACGGACCGCCCTATGCCAATGGCCAGATCCACATGGGCCACGCGGTGAACAAAATTTTGAAGGACATGATCGTCAAGGCACGCCAGCTCAAGGGCATGGACGCGGTCTACGTGCCGGGCTGGGACTGCCACGGCTTGCCGATTGAGAACCAGATCGAAAAAACCTTTGGCCGCAATCTCAGCCGCGACGAGGTGCAGGCCAAGAGCCGGGCCTACGCCGCCACACAAATCACCCAGCAAAAGCAGGACTTCCAACGCCTGGGCGTGCTGGCCGACTGGGACAATCCCTATCTGACGATGGCGCCCGGCAACGAGGCCGACGAGATTCGCGCGCTCAAGCGCATCATGCAGCGCGGCTTTGTCTACCGTGGGCTGAAGCCGGTTTACTGGTGTTTTGACTGCTGCTCCTCGCTGGCCGAGTTTGAGATCGAGTACGCCGACAAAAAATCCCAAACACTGGACGTCGCCTTCGAGTGCGCCGAGCCCGAGCGGCTGGCCGCAGCGTTTGGCCTGCCCGGCTTGGCACAAGCCGCTTTTGCCGTGATCTGGACCACCACCGCTTGGACCATTCCGGCCAACCAGGCGCTGAACCTGAACCCGGCGCTGGAGTACGCGCTGGTCGAGACCGAGCGCGGCCTGCTGCTGTTGGCGCAGGCCTTGGTCGAGCCCTGCCTAGCGCGCTTTGGCCTGAGCGGCACGGTGCTGGCCACGACGCTGGGCGAGAGCCTTGCGCTGATCAAGTTCAAGCATCCTTTGTTCGATGTCGACGCTGGCTACCAGCGCCTGAGCCCGGTCTTCTTGGCCGACTACGCCACCGCCGACGACGGCACGGGCGTGGTGCATTCATCGCCGGCCTACGGTGTCGAAGACTTTCGCTCCTGCCTGGCCAACGGTATTGCGCTGGACGACATCTTGAACCCGGTGCAAGGCCATGGCCGCTACGCCGACGACTTGCCGCTGTTTGGCGGCCTCAACATCTGGAAGGCAGCACCACTGGTGATCGAGGCGCTGCGCGCTGCCGGGCGCCTGTTGGCCAGTGAGACCATCAGCCACAGCTACCCGCATTGCTGGCGCCATAAATCACCGGTGATCTACCGCGCCGCCGCCCAGTGGTTTATCCGCATGGACGCCGGTGAAGGTGTGTTTACCGAGGACAAGGCCGGGCAAACCCTGCGCCAGCTGGCTTTGAACGCGATCGAGGAGACCCGTTTTTACCCCGAGAACGGCAAGACCCGGCTGCGCGACATGATCAGCGGGAGGCCCGACTGGTGCATCAGCCGCCAACGCAACTGGGGCGTCCCGCTGCCCTTTTTCATCCACAACGCCAGCGGCGAGCTGCACCCGCGCACGCTGGAGCTGATGGACATTGCGGCCGACATGGTCGCCGCCGGCGGCATCGAAGCTTGGAGCCAAGCCAGCGCCGAGTCGCTGATTGGCGCCGACGCGGCCAACTACAGCAAGAGCCAGGACACGCTCGACGTCTGGTTCGACTCTGGCACCACCCATTTCAGCGTGCTAAAAAACAGCCACGCCGCGCAGTCCAGCTGGCCGGCCGACCTCTACCTAGAGGGCCACGACCAGCACCGGGGCTGGTTCCACAGCTCGCTGCTGACGGCCTGCGCGCTGTACGACCGCGCGCCCTACAAAGGCCTGCTGACGCACGGCTTTACGGTCGACAGCCAAGGCCGCAAGATGAGTAAATCACTGGGCAACGGCGTCGATCCCCAACAGACCAGCGCCAAACTCGGCGCCGAAATCATCCGCCTGTGGGTTGCGGCCAGTGACTATTCAGGCGACATCGCAGGCGACGACAAAATCCTCGCCCGCGTGGTCGACACCTACCGCCGCATCCGCAATACGCTCAAATTCCTGCTCGCCAACAGCAGCGACTTTGACCCCGCACGCGACACCGTGCCCAACGCGCAGTTGCTGGAGATCGACAGCTACGCGTTGGCCCGTGCCGCCGAGTTCCAAGCCGAGGTGCTGGCACATTTTGAGGTCTATGAGTTCCACCCCGTCGTCGCCAAGCTCCAGGTTTACTGCTCGGAAGACCTGGGCGCGTTCTACCTCGACGTGCTCAAAGACCGGCTCTACACCACCGCGCCCGGCTCGCTGGCGCGGCGCAGCGCCCAAACCGCGCTCTGGCACATCACGCAGGCCATGCTGCGCTGGATGGCGCCGTTCCTGAGCTTCACCGCCGAAGAGGCCTGGAAGGTGCTGGGCCACAGCGACAGCATCTTCATCGAAACCTATTGCGACCTGGGCGCACTCGACGACAGCCGCCGCGCCTTGCTCGCCAAGTGGGCGCGTATCCGCGCCATCCGCGAGCTGGTCAACAAAGAGATCGAGCGTTTGCGCGCCGAAGGCCTGGTCGGCTCGTCGCTGCAAGCCCACGTCAGCCTCCAACTTGAGCCGGCCGACCACGCGCTGCTCAGCAGCCTGGGGGACGACCTGCGGTTTGTCTTCATCACCTCTTCGGTTGCGCTGGCCACAGCCGACACCCTGCACATCCGAGGCGAGGTGGCCAGCGGCACCAAGTGCGAGCGCTGCTGGCACTACGGCGCCGACATCGGCCAAGACGCAGCGCATCCAACGCTGTGCAGCCGTTGCACCAGCAACCTCTACGGCGCTGGCGAAGTCAGGACGGTGGCTTGAATGGCCCGCGCAGCAAGCAACGGCAAAGCCCGCAGCGGTAAAGCGGGCAGCGGCAGCAGCAGCAGCAGCAGCAACGGCCTCATGTGGCGTTGGCTGGCGCTGGCCTTCACCATTGTGTTGGCCGACCAGTTCACGAAAACCCTGATCCTGGGCTACTACCAACTCGGCGACAGCAACTACGTCAACAGCTTCTTCAACGTTGTGCGGGTGCACAACAGCGGCGCGGCCTTCTCGTTTTTGTCCAACGCATCCGGCTGGCAGCGCTGGTTTTTTACCGGCATTGGCGTGGCCGCTGCCGTCTTCATCGTCTGGCTGCTGCGTGCGCACTCGGCCCAGCGCCTGTTCGCCTTTGCGCTAGCCTGCATCCTGGGCGGCGCCGTTGGCAACGTGATCGACCGCGTACTGCACGGCTACGTCGTCGACTTCCTCGACTTCCACTGGCGCGGCTGGCATTACCCGGCCTTCAATGTCGCCGATGCCGCCATCTGCATTGGCGCAGTCTGCCTGGTGTGGGACGAGCTGCGGCGCGTGCGCAGCGGGCGGAAATAGCCCAGCCATCTATTTAAAATTTTTAAAATTTACCATGCATCCATTTAAAAAATGGATGTCTTTAATGTCAACCATAAAAACCTTCGACCATAAGCAAATTTTTTAACGGCTCACCAGCGTCAACCCCAGGCTCAGCCCCATGTCCAATTCCAATTTTTTCGAAATTATTCGCATCCCCGATGGTGTAGGAGAAACAATTGAACAGCTTGGCACGAAAACAAAATTCTGGTACAAAGATTCCGTCCACGGCCCTTGTTTATTCAAGGAAGGACGCCCAGGAACCGGGGAAAATTGGGCGGAGAAAATAGCTTGCGAATTAGCCCAGTTACTTGACCTGCCGCACGCCCACTGTGAACTGGCAGAACACCGGGGTCAAAAAGGAACGGTCAGCATAAACTTAGCCCAAAATGATGCACGGCTGGTCCATGGCAACGAATTACTATCAAAATACAGCTCGGATGCCACAACCCACCCAACAAAACCCTACCACAACAGAGAACATACTCTGCGCCGGGTTGTCGCATATTTCAAAGCCAACGCAGCAGTGAGCGCGCCCCTTCCATTCCAAAAAACAGAAGAAATTCAAACAGCACTCGCTGTTTTTATAGGTTATTTAATGTTCGACAGCTGGATTGCCAACCAAGACCGGCATGCCCACAACTGGGGCATCTTACGGGAAAGTGACGGCAACAACTACCTCGCCTCAACGTTCGACCATGGCTCCAGCATGGGGCGCAATGAATCAGACAAAAAACGTGAAGCAATGATGACGAGCAATGATCAAGGGCAACAAATCCCACACTATGCCAACAAAGCCAGATCTGCGCTCTACCTACACAAAACCGATACAAAAGCCATTAAAACAATAGACGCTTTTAAAAACGCCGCACAATACGATCCTCTTGCCGCAAGGGCATGGATACATCGGCTAAAAATCATTGACAGCAAAAAAATAGAGGCCATTTTCAAAAAAATTCCACCAGAATGGATGTCTGACACTTCAAAAAAATTCACACACCAACTTCTTGATTTTAATTGCCATAAAATCATCGAATTAGAAAGTACACTATGACATCCCTCTATGTCGCTTGGCAAGACCCGGACAGTCGAACATGGACGCCCGTCGCAAAACTTTCAAAAACAGAGATGGGTTACCAGCTTAATTACACCCAAGGCGCAAGAAAATTGCAGAATTTCAGCGGTCTTGGCCGCATGGTAGAGCTTGATAAAACCTATTATTCCTCAGAGCTTTTTTCTTTTTTCGCAAATAGAATCATCAACAAATCCAGACCCGAATTCAAAAACTACCAACGTTGGCTTGGTCTTGCTGCGTCCCCCAACGACGACCCGATGTCGATCTTGGCAATCACCGGCGGTTTGCGTGCAACAGATTCAATTGATTTAATTGCAGAGCCCATTTTTTCAGGAAAAAATTTAAGCTTTGACTTCTTCTTGCGTGGCCTGCGCCACCTTGCATTGCCCCATGATTTTTTAAAAAATCTTCAAGAAAAAACTCAAATTTATTTGGCACCAGATGTTCAAAATAAATTTGACGAAACAGCCATTTTGCTACGCAGCGAAAACCCCTCAACTCTTCTCGGCTACCTTCCTCGTTACTTTAGCAAATTCATTGGCAAAGAACTATCCAAAAATCAAAACAATGTTCGTGCCGAGCTTCGCAAAAACAACCATGATGCACCGTTGGACATGCGCCTTTTATGCCGCCTGGTCGTCAGCAACACAAGCGACAGCAATATTTTTGAAGACGAGCCTGATTTTAAGCCATTAGAGAAAAACTCCACCATCAGTTTGAATGCTTGATTGAACCTGTCAATTTTTATATAAAATAAAACCATGCCAGCCGCAACACTCAAAAAACTTCATTTAAAATATATCAAATATTTTCTCCACAAAAGCAATAAAAATTATTGCACAAATTAAATTCAACCATGAAATTTCTGCGGCCCGAATGGCACGCGGGCCGAGGAGACTTTCGGCACCGCAGTGAAACTCGACCCCAGCGAGGACAGTTTTTACCGGATTTGCTGCCCAATCGTCAAACTATTGGGCCCAAAGACGGTAAAAAATAGACCACTGCTGTCGGATTGCTGCCGATCTACCGAAAGCCCGACAGACTCCTGGCACCAAGCCTTTCTTTCCAGAGCTGGCGGGGCCTGCGGCCACCAACACCTTCAACAACATCCCCAACAACACCCCTTGATTGCACTTCCCGTTTTTTTGCCTCACCTCCCCCAACACTGCCCCACGGTGGTACCCGGCGCTGCAGTGCGCCGCAGCTCGCTATGAAACACCTGCTCAACCTGCTCTCCGCCATCGCCTTGCTGGTCTGGGGCACGCACCTGGTGCGCACCGGCGTGCTGCGCGTGTTTGGCGGCAATTTGCGCCGCCTCATCGCGCGCGGCATCAGCAACCGCTTTACCGCTGCGTTGTCGGGCATTGGTGTGACGGCGCTGGTGCAGTCGAGCACGGCGACCGCCTTGATGACGTCTTCCTTCGTCGGCCAGGGCCTGATCAGCTTGCCGGCGGCGCTGGCCATCATGCGCGGGGCCGACATCGGCACGGCGGTGATGGCTGTGCTTTTTTCGGTCGATTTGTCGTGGCTTTCGCCGCTGCTGATTTTTGTCGGCGTGGTGCTTTTCATCTGGCTCAAGGACGCCACGCCGGGGCGCGTGGGCCGGGTGCTGATTGGCCTGGGGCTGATGCTGATGGCGCTGCGCATGGTGGTCGATGCGACCGAGCCGCTGCTGGCAGCACCTGCGATCAAGGCGCTGCTGGGCTCGATCCGCAGCGACATCTGGCTGGAGATCACGCTCGGCGCAGCGCTGGCGGTGTTTGCTTACTCAAGCCTGGCCATCGTGCTGCTGATTGCCGCCATGGCCAGCTCCAGCGTCGTGCCCTTGGATGTGGCGCTCGGTCTGGTGCTGGGTGCCAACCTTGGCAGCGGCTTGCTGGCGGTGATCACCACGGCCAAATCGACGCTTGAGGTGCGCCAGGTGACGATTGGCAACCTGGTCTTCAAACTCATGGGCGTGGCCCTGGTCGCGCCCTTTGTCGGCCTTTGGGTGCGCTATGTGCACCCCCATTTGAATGGGCTGAATGGGGCAACCCAAAGCGTGGTGCTGTTCCACCTGGGTTTTAACATCGTCATCAGCCTGGGTTTTATTGGCCTGACCGATTGGGTTGCGCGCTGGGTCGAGCGCTGGCTGCCCAAGCCGGCCCCCAGCAGTGCCGAGGCCTCGATGCGGCCACGCCACCTGGACCCGTCGGCGCTGTCAACACCGTCGCTGGCGCTGTCGTGCGCGGTGCGCGAAGCGCTGCACCAGGCCGATGTGGTCGAGACCATGATGCAGGGCATGCTGGGCGTGATCCAGCACAACGACTTGCAGCGGGCCAAAGAGCTGCGCCAAATGGACGATACGGTCGATGAGCTGTACTCGGCCATCAAGTACTACATGACCAAAATCTCGCGCGAGGCGCTGGACGAGGCCGAGAGCCGGCGCTGGGCCGACATCATCAGCTTCACCATCAATATGGAGCAGATTGGCGACAGCATTGAGCGCATCTTGCTCGACATCGAGAACAAGAAAATCCGCAAAAACCGTGACTTCTCCGAAGCCGGCATGGCCGAAATCAGCGAACTGCACGCGCACCTGATCGAGAATTTACAACTCGGTATGAGTGTTTTCTTGAACGGCAATATCCACGACGCACAAAAGCTGATCGAAGAAAAAGCCCGCTTCCGTGACCTGGAGCGCGCCTACGCCGACACCCACCTGGTGCGCTTGGCCGACAACTCGCTGCTCAGCATCGAGACCAGCGCACTGCACATCGACCTGATCAACGACTTGAAGCGGATCAACTCGCACATCTGCGCAATCGCCTATCCGATTTTGGAGTCGGCCGGAGCGCTGGCCCCCAGCCGCCTGCGCGAAGAGCGCTTGACGCGGCTCGGCGGCAAACTTTGAAAGCGCGGGCTTGGGCCTGTGCGCCAGCACCATCCAAACCGTACCCACAGCCGTACCCAAAGCTGTACGCCAAGCCGCAAACCAAGCCGCCGCCGCCCAGCCGCGTTTAAGCTCGCACCTTTGCTCAACCTGCCAACCGTACCCAGCCCATGCAAACCTCTGTAAAGACGCCTGCGCCTACGCCAACCCCTGCGCCAACGCCTTGGCGCATCGCACTGCTCAGCAGCCTGTGGCTGGCCACGGTGTGCAACTACCCTTTGTGGCGTGCGCTCGCCAACCTGCCGCAGGTGCAGGGGCCGCGCATGCTGGTCTTTGCCTGCGCCTTTGCGCTGGTGATTGCTGCGGTGCAGCTGGCCTTGGTCAGCCTGCTGGCCTGGCGCTGGACCTTCAAGCCGGCCATCAGTCTGATGCTGCTGCTGGCCGCTGGCGGTGCCTACTTCATGCTCTCTTACGGCATAGTGATCGACAGCGCGATGATGCTCAATGTGCTGGAGACCGACCCGCGCGAGGCGCAAGACTTGCTGAATTGGCGGCTCGTGCTGGCCTTTGTGCTGCTGGCCGGTCTGCCGCTGGCCTGGCTGTGGCGCCAGCCGATCACCTTTGCCCCACTGTGGCGCCAGCTGCTGCGCAATCTGCTGGTGTTTGTGCTCGGCCTGGCGCTGGCGGCGGGCGGGCTGCTGGCGTTTTTCCAAGACTTCTCCAGCACCATGCGCAACCACACCCAGCTGCGCTACCTGGTCAATCCGCTGAACACGCTGTATGCGCTGGGCCACCTGGCGGCCAAGCCGCTGCGCATGGACAACTCGCGCACGCTGCCCATCGGCGAAGACGCCCAACTCGGCGCCAGCTACCGTGCCGCCCAGCGCCCAGCGCTGCTGCTGCTGGTGGTGGGCGAGACCGCCCGCAGCGCCAGCTTTGGCCTCAACGGCTATGCGCGCAACACCACGCCGCGCCTGGGCGCCCGCAGCGACATCGCCAGCGCCCACAACGCCTGGTCATGCGGCACCAGCACCGCAGCCTCGCTGCCTTGCATGTTTTCGCACCTGGGCAAGAGCGATTTTGAGGCCCGCAAAGTGCAGTTCGAAGGCCTTCTTGACGTGCTCCAGCGGGCCGGACTGGCCGTGCTGTGGCTGGACAACCAGTCCGGCTGCAAAGGCGTCTGCGACCGGGTGACGGCACTGAACAGCGCGGAGCTGGCCGCCACCGCCACCGCCGCAACGACCAGCACCGCCAGCGCCGACTGCCACGACGGCGAATGCCTGGACCAAGTCATGCTGCAAGGGCTGGAGGCACGCTTGGCGGCCCTGCCCGCAGCGCAGCGCGAGCGCGGCGTGGTGCTGGTGATGCACCAAATGGGCAGCCATGGCCCGGCCTACTACAAACGCTCAAGCGCGGCGCAAAAGCAGTTCCTGCCCGAATGCAGCAGCAACGCCTTGCAAACCTGTAGCACCGACAGCCTTCTCAACGCCTATGACAACTCGATCATCAACACCGATGACTTCTTGGCCCGCAGCATTGAATGGCTAGAGGGCCAAGCCGCACACTGGGACAGCGCCCTGCTGTACGTCTCCGACCACGGCGAATCGCTGGGCGAAAACGGCTTGTTTTTGCACGGCATGCCTTACGCCATCGCACCCGATGTGCAAAAAAATGTTCCCTGGATCGGCTGGCTGTCGCCCTCCATGCAGGCCCGCTTTGGCCTGGGCAACATCTGCTTGCAACAGCAGTGGCGCAACCAGCGCATCAGCCACGACAATTACTTCCATTCGGTGCTGGGTTTGCTGGACGTGCAGACCAGCCTGTACCGCCCCGAGCTCGATCTGTACCGCAACTGCCTGCCCTCGCCCTGAAAACCACCCCCCACCGCCATGCACGCACTCTTCATCCACGGTATGGGGCGCACCCCGCTGTCGGCACTGCCAATGTTGGCACGCCTGCGAAGCGCGGGACTGCAAACCAGCAGCTTCGGCTACGCCACAGCGTTCCAAGACTTTGCCGCCATCAGCCAACGCCTGGCCGTGCGCATTGCCGCGCTCGCTGGCCTTGGCCCGTATACGCTGATCGGGCACTCACTGGGCGGCGTGCTGCTGCGCGCGGCGCTGGCCACGCTGGCGCCCGAGACGCCGCCGCCGCAGCACATCTTCTTGCTCGGCTCACCGGTGCTGCCGTCCCGGCTGGCGCGCAAATTTGGCGGCAACCTGCTGTTTCGCGGCATCACCAGCGACTGCGGCGAGTTGCTGGGATCGGCGCAGCGCATGGCGGGCGTGGCGCCCACAAAGACCCGCACCACCAGCATCATTGGCACCAAGGGCCTGCGTGGCCGCTTCAGCCCCTTTGGGGCCGACGCCAACGACGGCGTGGTCGCGCTAGAGGAGACGCGCGCGCCCTGGATCGACGAAGAAGTACAGCTCCCACTCATGCACACCCTGCTGCCGTCCAGCGCCCTGGTCGCCGACACCATTCTTCAAAAGCTCCAAGCACAGGCCGCCGCGTCAAATCCGCGCTAACTGTCATGCATGGGCCAAGCGCCCCGAACGATGAAACCACGCCGCGAGACGAGCGCGCCGCTTCCAGTGCACCCGTGGATCTGGCTCTGCCAG
>JAYVXE010000299.1:0-14813 GCA_043785395.1 Burkholderiaceae bacterium
GAGGCCGAGCTCGGGCTGCTGCTGTTTGAACGCCTGGGCCGCGAGCCCCGGCCCACCGCAGCGGCGCGCGCGCTGGAGCCGCAGGCGCGGCAATTGGCGGCCCAGTTGCGCCAGCTCGACGCCCAGGCGCTGGCACTGACCCAGGGGCTGGAGAGCCGCCTGACGCTGGCGATTGCGCCCGAGCTGCTGTCGGCGCGTTGGAGCACGCCGCTGGCGGCCTTGGCGCAAGACTACCCGCTGCTGGAGGTGGAGGTGCTGGCGGCCCCGCAGGCCGACGCACTGCGGCTGCTGCACGAGGGCCGGGTGCAGTTGGCACTGGTGTTTGAGCGCCCCAGTCTGGACGGGCGCGAGGGCTTTCAAGAGGTCAGCAGCGAGGTGCTGGTCGCCGTGATGGCGGCCCAGCATCCGGCCTTGCAAGCGGCGCAGGCCAACGGGGGCGGCTTGCTGCGCGAAGCGCATTTGACCCATTCACGCCAGATCGTGGTTGCCAGCCGCGATCTGAGCAACATCGACCCGCGCTTTGTCTTTGCCCGCCACAGTTGGCGCACCGACAACCCGGTGGCCGCGCTGGAGCTGATCTGCGCCGGGCTCGGCTGGGGCTGGCTGCCGCGCAATTTTGTACAACCCCATGTCGACGCTGGCACGCTGGAGGTGCTGGCGTTCGAGAACCTGACCAATGCACTGGAGCTATGGGTTGATGTGGTCTGGTCCAAGGAGCGCCCGTTTGGGCTGGCAGCGCGGCGTTTCGTCGAATTGATCGCGCGCAACGCAGCCCCAGCCCGGGCCTAAAACCCACCTGCTGCGCAGCGACGGAGCTAACTCTCATGCATGGGCCAAGCGCCACCGAGCGATGAAACAAGGGACGCGACAACAAGCACGCCCCCAGTGCACCCGTGGATCTGCTCTGCCAGGCCACTGGGCGCCCCCCCTTGAGGGGGCGAGCGCCGCAGGCGCGACAGGGGTGTGTCACCTCATACCAGCTGCGCTTGCAGCGCCTGTACCTGTTGGCGCAGGGCTTGGTTTTGCGCCGTCAATTCGGCCACCCGCTGTTGCAGCGCCTGCAGGCGGGGGTCGCTATCGGCGTCGGTTGGCGCCCCTTCGGTTGGCAGCTCGGATGTAGCTTCGGATGTGGCCTCAGGTGTGGCCGCACGCGGTTTGCGCCCGGCTTCGCGTGCGCGCTTGGCGGCCTGCTTGAGTTCGCCCTTGCCTGCCGTGGCAGCCTCCACCTGTTCGCCCAACGGCAGGCTGGCCACGGCGGCGGCGGCGTTCAGCGAGATCACACCGGACTTCAACGCCGCGACCAGCTCGGGCGCAGCCTGCTGCTCTATTTTCTCGATCATCACCACCTGGTTGCTGCTCAGGCGCGCCTCTTTGGCAATCGCCTCGCGGCTATTGCGCGCCACCAGCGCAGGCCGCAGCGCAGTGCTGGTGGCCGGATCGTCGGGCGTGGGCGCGGCATCCTGCGCCGCCGCCTGGGTTGCTGCGTGCGTGCGTGCTTGCTGTTCTCCCACGATCCGATTTTTGCGCAAGGCCAGCACGCCGCGCTGAAAATCCGAGACGCTGCGCCGCCCCAGGTGCTGGTCAATCATCCACAGATGCACGTCTTCGATGCTCTGAAAGCGCGTGTTCTGCACGGTTTGGAATGGCAGCTGGTGTTTTTGGCAAATGCCGTAGCGGTTGTGGCCGTCGACCAGCACCTCACCCCAGAGCACCAGCGCGTCCCGGCAGCCCTCGGCCAGCAAGCTGCGCTCCAGCGCGTCGTGCTCATCCTGCGTTAAAGGGTCGATATAGGCTTGCAAAGAGGGGTCAATAACAATGGACATAGGTCAATGGGTGTCGCGCAGCGGGCTCCGCTGGCGGTGTTGTTGGGTGGAAAGAGCGGCGCCAGGGGCCGGCCATGAATGGCAGCACGCTGGAGGTTGGGGGGGTGGAGGGGGGCGGTTGGCGGTTGAGAGGCCATGGCCCCATCTCCACCAAGCCGGGATGCTTGATTGCTATTAAATATATAGCATGCTACGCATGTAATACAAGCGATAAACGCTTATTTCTTATAAAAAATCAAACCAACAAGGCATAAGGCCCACCACGCTCCAAAGCACGCTGGTAAGCCGGTCGAGCGTGGATGCGCTCCAAGTAGGCCATCAGATTCGGGCGTGACGTGTTGAGCCCGCCGCGCGCCTGTGCCACCTCGACGGGGAAGCTCATCTGGATATCGGCTCCGGTGAATGCAGCCCCTGCAAACCACAGGCTCTTGCCCAGTTCAGCTTCCATGAAGTCGAGGTGGCGGCTGATCTGCGGCGTGATGAAGCCGGCCTTGGCCTTGCCCGAAATGGCTTTGGCGATGGGTTTCACAAAGAACGGCATGGGCGCGTTTTCGATCTTGTCGAACACCAGCTTGAGCAGCAATGGCGGCATGGCCGAGCCTTCGGCATAGTGCAGCCAGTAGCGGTAACGCAACGCCTCGGGCGACCCGGCAGCAGGGGCCAGGCGGCCTTGCCCATAACGCTCGACGACAGTCTCAATGATCGCGCCCGACTCGGCCAGCGTCAGCCCGTCGTCCGTGGTCACCACCGGCGACTTGCCCAGAGGGTGCACCCGGCGCAGCTCGGGCGGTGCCAGCATGGTCTTGGCGTCACGCTGGTAGTGCACGACATCGTAGGGCAGCGCCAGCTCTTCGAGCAGCCACAGGATGCGCTGGGAACGGGAGTGATTGAGGTGGTGGACGGTGAGCATGGCAAAGCCCTTCAATTGCTATTGAATTAATAGCATACTAAGCTAGTAGTACATGCCTTAGAAGGTGTTTTTGCTATAAATTAAACGTTGAACAAGAAGTTCATCACGTCGCCATCCTTGACCACGTAGTCCTTGCCTTCCGAGCGCATCTTGCCCGCGTCCTTGGCACCCTGTTCACCCTGGTACTGGATGAAGTCGTCAAACGCGATGGTCTGGGCCCGGATGTAGCCGCGCTCGAAGTCGCCGTGGATGACGCCGGCGGCCTGTGGGCCGGTGTCGCCGATGTGGATGGTCCAGGCGCGCACTTCCTTCACGCCGGCGGTAAAGTAGGTCTGCAAGCCCAGCAGCTTGAAGGCGGCACGGATCAGGCGGTTCAGGCCTGGCTCTTCTTGGCCGATCTCGGCCAGGAACATCTTCTTGTCTTCATCGTCCATTTCGGCCAGATCGGCTTCGATCTTGGCGCAGATGGCGACCACCGGGGCGCCCTGCTTGTCAGCGTACTCACGCAGGCGGTCCAAGTAGGGGTTGTTCTCGAAGCCGTCCTCGGCCACGTTGCCAACGAACATCGCTGGTTTGGCGGTGATCAGCGTGAAGCTTTTGACCAGCGGCAGCTCTTCTTTGGTGAACTCCAGCGCACGCACGGGGATGTTCTCATTCAGCGCGGCCTGGCAGCGCTCCAGCAGGCCCACCAGCTTTTGCGCGTCCTTGTCGCCCGAGCGCGCCACCTTGGTGTGGCGGTGCAAGGCCTTCTCCACCGTGGCCAGGTCGGCCAGGCAAAGTTCGGTCTGTATTACTTCGATGTCGGAGATCGGGTCGACCTTGCCCGCCACGTGGATCACGTTGTCGTCGTCAAAGCAACGCACCACGTTCACGGTGGCGTCGGTTTCGCGGATGTGGGCCAGGAACTTGTTGCCCAGGCCTTCACCGGTGCTGGCACCGGCCACCAGGCCAGCAATGTCCACAAACTCGACGATGGCCGGCACGATGCGCTCAGGGCGGATGATCTCGGCCAGCGCCTGCAGGCGCGGATCGGGCACTTCGACCACACCGGTGTTCGGCTCGATGGTGCAAAAGGGGTAGTTTTCGGCGGCGATGCCGGCCTTGGTCAGGGCGTTAAAAAGGGTGGACTTGCCGACGTTGGGCAGGCCCACGATGCCGCATTGGAGGCTCATGGCAGGGCTTTCTGGGTGGTCACGGGGAAACGCGGGATTTTAAGCCCGGCCCGGCCCAAGCCATTGCGCCGGTCAGTCGAAGCGGTAATTCGCGCCTACCGTCATGAAGCTGGAGGCGAGCGCGGCCCCTGCCCCCTTCCAGGGATACCGTGGAACCGGCTTTGCCGGGCCACTGGTATCGCCCCCTGCAAGGGGGTGGGAGTAGCGGAACGAAGTCCGCGAAGCCTGGGGGTGTTCAGCTACATACAATCTTGCAATGGCCCAATCCTTTGATGTATGTATTCGTGGCGCTGGTATTACCGGCCGCACTTTGGCTCTTTTGCTGGCGCACGAGGGCTTGCGCGTGGCCTTGGTCAGCGCACCCGCCAGCGCGCAGCCAGCCGCAGCCGATGTGCGGGCCTACGCGCTCAATGCCGCCTCGCGTGCGCTGCTGGAGTCGGTGCGCAGCTGGCCGCAGGAAAACTTGGCAACACCCGTGCAGGCGATGCAGGTGTACGGCGACAGCGACGGCGCCGTCAACTTTGAGGCGCCTGCGGGCCAGGCCTTGGCCTGGATCGTCGATGTCCCAGCACTTGAGCAGCAACTGGCGCAGGCACTGCATTTCCAGCCGCTGGTCACGCTGGTGGCCACGCCGCCGATGGCCGCGCTCACGGTGGTCTGCGAGGGCCGCGCCAGCCGCACCCGGGCCGAATTCGGCGTTGAGTGGGACAGCACGCCCTACCCGCAGCACGCACTCGCCGCCCGCCTGCACTGCCAACAAGCCCACGGCCAAGTGGCGCGGCAGTGGTTTACGGGGCGCGAAATTGTGGCAACTTTGCCGCTGGACGGCAGCGCTGGGCAGACACTTGCCCTGGTCTGGTCGGCCCCGCCAAGCCGCGCTGCCGAACTGTTGGCACTGCCAGCCGAAGCCTTCTGCCAACAGCTGGAGGCTGCCAGTGGGCAAACGCTGGGCGCGCTTGCGCTGTGCAGCGAGCGTGCCGTCTGGCCCTTGCAACTGGCCCGTGCCCGGCGCTGGTGCGGCGCCATGCCCAGCACGGCCGCGGCCCACACGACAGCGCCCACCCCGCCAAGCTGGGTGTTGGTGGGCGACGCCGCACACACCGTGCACCCGCTGTCGGGCCAGGGCTTGAACCTGGGCTTGGCCGACGTCCAAGAGCTCGCCCAGGTGCTGCGCAGCCGCGACTATTGGCGCAGCGTCGGCGACCTGCGGCTGCTGCGCCGCTATGAACGCGCCCGCAAATCCGGCCTGCTGCCCACGGCGCAGGCCACCGACAGCTTGCAACAGCTGTTTGCGCAAACCTCCAGCCCCTGGCAGGCACTGCGCAATGCGGGCATGCGCTACTTTGACCACAGCCGCCCACTCAAGCAGTGGGTGGTGCAACAAGCGGCTGGACAGCCATGATTGCCAGCGCGCTTGCGCACCCCTTTTTGTTCGCCGCAGCCCATGGTGGCGCCGAATTTTGACCACCACTGCCTGCGGCTTGTGGCGTAAGTCGTGCTCCAAACCCAGGCCCCAGGCCCACTCCCCTTCCTATATGCAAACTCCCTTCTTCCGCCGCGCCGTGCTCGCTGCCACCCTCGCCCTGCTCGGTCTGTCTGCGGGCGCGCAAGAGGCCACCATCCGCAAAAACCTGGCCAAGCGAATGCCCAAGCTTCCCGCCATCGAGTCGGTCAGCCGCACCGTCCTGCCCGGAATCTACGAGGTACGGATCGACAACCTGGTGCTCTACACCAACGCCAGCGGCCGCTACCTGCTCCAAGGCGAGTTGATCGACATCCAAAAAGGTCGCAACCTGACCGAGGAGCGCACCCAAAAACTCAACGCCGTGGCGTTCAGTGCCCTGCCCTTGAAAGACGCCCTCACCACCGTGCAAGGCACCGGTAAACGCAAAATTGCCGTCTTTGCCGACCCCAACTGCGGCTATTGCAAGACCATTGAAAAAGACTTGAAAAAGCTCAAAAACGTCACCGTCTACACCTTTCTCTACCCGGTTTTGAGCCAGGACTCGATCGACAAATCGCGCAACATCTGGTGCAGCCGCGAGCGCAACGCAGCCTGGGACAACTGGATGCTCAAAGGCCAAGCGGCAGCCCCGGCAGCGGCCATGTGCGACTCCAGCGCCATCAGCCGCAATAGCGCCTTTGGCCAAAAACACCGCATCACCAGCACCCCCACCTTGATCTTCAGTGACAACAGCCGGGTCTCCGGGGCACTGAACGCCGAGCAAATCGAACAAAAAATGGGCAGCGCTGCGCTAGCCCGCTAACTCTCATGCATGGGCCAAGCGCCACCGAGCGATGAAACCGCGCCGCGAGACGAGCGCGCCGCTTCCAGTGCACCCGTGGATCTGCGCTGCCAGGCCACCGGCTTGCGTATAGTCTGGCCGCATGCCTGTACCGTCTACCCTTCCCCAGCCGCCCAAGCCTGCCGCACTGCATTACCGGATCGAGCCGCTGGACCTGCACGCCCATCTGTACGGCATCACGCTGACCATTGCACAGCCGCTCGCCCAGCAGCAGCTGGCTTTGCCGGTGTGGATTCCAGGCAGCTATCTGGTGCGCGAATTCTCCAAAAACCTGCAATGCCTGCGTGCCAGCCAAGCTGGGCGCAGCGTCGCCTTGCAGCAAGTCAACAAAGCCCTGTGGCAGGCCGACAACCACGCCGATCAGCCACTGGTGCTGAGCTACCAGGTCTATGCACGCGACGACTCGGTGCGCACGGCCTGGCTGGACAGCGCGCGCGGCTTCTTCAACAACACCAGCCTGTGCCTGCAAGTGCTTGGCCACGCGCCGCAGCCGCATACGCTAGAGCTTGTCGCAACCAAGGCCACGGCAAGCTGGCAAGTCGCAACCGGGCTGGCGCCCCAGGCCACCGACGCACGCGGTTTTGGCCACTACATTGCAGCCAACTACGACGCCCTGGTTGACCACCCGTTCGAGCTCGGCCACTTTTGGAGCGGCGACTTCAGCGCCTGCGGCGTGCCGCACCGCTTTGTGGTGAGCGGCGCGGCAGCCTCGTTTGACGGTGCCCGGCTGCTTGCCGACACGCAAAAAATCTGCACCGCTGCGATCCGCTTTTGGCACCCCGAGGGCGCGCCGCCGCACAGCAACTACGTCTTCTTGCTCAACGCAGTGAACGACGGCTACGGCGGCCTAGAGCACCGCAACTCGACAGCCCTGCTGTGCCAGCGCCAAGACCTGCCGCGCCTGGGCCAAAGCCACAACAGTACCGGCTACAACACCTTGCTCGGCCTGATCAGCCACGAATACTTCCACACCTGGAACGTCAAACGCCTGCGCCCAGCGGCGTTTGCGCAGCTCGACTACAGCCTTGAGAACTACACCGACCAGCTCTGGTTCTTTGAAGGCTTCACCAGCTACTACGACGATTTGCTGCTGCGCCGGGCCGGCCTGATCGACAGCGCCGCCTACCTCGGGCTGCTGAACAAGACCATCAACCAGGTTCAGCAAACGCCGGGCCGCAAGCTGCAAAGCGTGGCCGAGGCCAGCTTTGACGCCTGGGTCAAGTACTACCGACAAGACGAGAACACCGCCAACGCCACCGTCAGCTACTACACCAAGGGGGCCTTGGTGGCGCTGTGCCTCGACCTGACGCTGCGCAGCGAAGGCCGCAGCACGCTCGACGCCGTCATGCGCGCGCTCTACCAAAACACCCAAGGTGGCCCCATGACCGAGGCCGACCTGCACGCCACGCTGCAAACGCTGGCAGGCCGCTCCTTCCAGCCCGAACTGGCGCAATGGGTGCACGGCACCGAAGAGCTGCCGCTGCAGCCGCTGCTCGAACGCTTCGGTGTGGCCGTGCACAAAGACCCAGCCCAGCTCGAACAACGCCTGGGCCTGCGGCTCAAGCCCGGTAGCATGCACATCCAAACCGTGCTGCGCGGCGGCGCTGCCGAGCAGAGCGGTTTTTGCAGCGGCGACGAATGGCTGGGGGTTGAAGTCGAAGGCCAGGGCTGGCGGCTCGACCAGCTGGAGACGCTCACGCTGTATGCCGGGGCAGCAACCCAGCTCACCGCCCTGGTGGCGCGCGACAAACGCCTGCTGCGCTTGCCGCTGGTGCTGCCCGAGGCGCAGACCACCTGGCGCTTGGGGGTGCAGGACGCGGCGCAGATGGCGGCCTGGTTGACACCGTAGCCGCCGTAGCCGCATCGCGGGATCACAGCGGCAAACAGGCCCGGCTTACGGATTATTGCGGGCGTGATCGGGACTCGAAAATTTGACGCTCATAGGACTTACGCAAAACCGCCCTGGCGTCGTTCTTTTGACCAGCCGCACTGGATGTACTGTCTGCGGGAAAATGCCGAGCCAGGACAATTTTGCGTAAGTCCTAGCTCACTTGGCGCTCACAGCCGCCACCAGCCAAGCCGCAACCAATGCCGGCTCCTGCACGCTGCGCAGTTGCTGGTAGGCGAGCTCGGCCTCGGGGTAGCGGCGGCGCAAAAAATGCAGCCATTGCTTGAGCCGCCCCGCCTGGGCACGCGGTGCCAGCCGGGTGCTGACCAAGTGCCAAAAGCTGGCGAGCAGCGGCAGCAGCTCGGCCCAAGCCAGGGTGGGCGCACTGGCAACGGCCCCTTGTGTCCCTGGCACCAAGGCCCTTGCGTTGGCTGCACCCAGGTTGGCGGCCTCCAGGTCGGCGGCCCGCAGCGCCAAGCCCAGTCCAGGGTCGGCCACCATGCCACGGCCCAGCATCAGCGCTGCGCAGCCCGAGGCCGCACGGCAGCGCAAAGCATCGGCCAGTGTCCAAATTTCGCCATTCGCGACCACCGGAATCGGCAGTGCCTGCGCAATCGCCGCCACCTCCTCCCAGTAGGCCGGTGGGCGGTAGCCGTCGGCCTTGCTGCGGGCATGGACCACCAGCTCATCGGCGCCGCTGTCGGCAATCGCCTGTGCGCACTCCAATGCCTGCAGGCGGTCGTTAAAGCCCAGCCGCATCTTGGCCGACACCACCTGCGAGGCCGGCACGGCGCGGCGCACGGCACTGACGATGGCGGCCAGCTGCGCGGGCTCTTGCAGCAGCGCTGCGCCGCCGCCGTGGCGGTTCACCACCTTGGCCGGGCAGCCAAAATTCAAATCCACGCCGAACGGCCCCATGCCTGCGACCCGGGCCGCGTTTTCGGCCAGGCAGACCGGGTCAGAGCCCAGCAGTTGCGGCCTGACCGGCACCCCGGCCAGGGTGCGCCCGCCGTTCAGCAGCTCGGGCACGACGCGGGTGAAAACGCGCTCGGGCAGCAGCGCATCGGTGACGCGAATGAACTCGGAGACGCAGCGGTCAACGCCGCCGACGCGGCTCAGCGTGTCGCGCAACACAAAGTCGAGCAAGCCCTCCATTGGGGCCAGCACAATCAGCGGCAGGGGAATGTGGCCCACCCCCGATGCGCCTGCGGCGCTCCCCCTCAAGGGGGCGCACCCGGTGGACTGGCGGAGCCAGATCCACGGGTGCACTGGGGGCGCTGCGCTCGTTGCGTGCCGTTGTGAGCTTGGCCCACCCCCGAAGCGCCTGCGGCGCTTCCCCCTCAAGGGGGCGCACCCGGTGGCCTGGCGGAGCCAGATCCACGGCTGCACTGGGGGCGGCGCGCACGTCTCGCAGCGTGGTTTCATCGCTCGGTGGTGCTTGGAGCATGCATGACAGTTAAGAGTGCACTCACGCACGCGGCAGCGTTACGCCACTTTGGCCTTGGTACTTGCCGCCACGGTCTTTGTAGCTGACCTCGCAGACCTCGTCGCTCTCAAAAAATAGCACTTGGGCGCAGCCTTCGCCGGCGTAAATTTTGGCCGGCAAGGGCGTGGTGTTGCTGAATTCGAGCGTGACATAGCCCTCCCACTCGGGCTCGAACGGCGTCACGTTGACGATGATGCCGCAGCGCGCATAGGTGCTCTTGCCCAGGCAAATCGTCAGCACATTGCGTGGAATGCGAAAGTACTCGACCGTGCGCGCCAGCGCAAAGCTGTTGGGCGGGATGATGCAGCTGTCGCCCTGGAAGTCGACAAAGCTCTTTTCGTCAAAGTTCTTCGGGTCTACCACGGTGCTGTGGATATTCGTAAAAACCTTGAATTCCGGCGCGCAGCGGATGTCGTAGCCATAGCTGCTGGTGCCGTAGCTGATGATTTTGCGGCCGTCTTGCTCGCGGATCTGGCCGGGCTCAAAGGGCTCGATCATGCCGGTCTGCTCGGCCATGCGGCGTATCCATTTATCGCTTTTGATGCTCATAGTGCGAATCCTGTGGGGTTTTGATTGTGGGTAGAAATTGTGCCAATAACGTGCGCAGGGCAATTAATGCGTCGTTTCTTCAGCCGGAAATATTTGTTGCAGCCAAGCCTTAAAGTCGCAGAGCAAGGGGGCATTTTGGTCCAGCAATTCGGGCACCTCGGCCGCCCGATAAAGCCCGTGCCCAGGCCTTTCTTGCCATGCCAGCCAGGTGGCGACTTCTGCCTTGCTTTGGTGCAAAGCTTTGAATTTGGCAGTACCTGGGATTTTTTGGATAGCCTCTTGCGCATGCGCCATGAGAGTCGCCTCATTGGGATGCAGGCAGGTTTTAATCCAGTCTTCGACCATGCCCTCGGCGGCGTTGTTGGGCATGAGCCAAGCGCCAATATCATTCAACCCGTCTGGGTGGGAAAAGCGCAAGCCCGGCGCTACGCCGTCCCGCAAACTATAACCGTCCAGTGCCGCCGTTAATTGCCGCAAAGTATTCTGGCAACCACCGCCATGCGCAGCACTGTCGGCGTCCAGCACCACAGCCAAGCGCTTATGCACACTCGCTTCATCTCCCAGTTTGAGAGAGGCAATACTCTTGAGTATGCCTTGCTTGGAATTATTGCCGCCTGAATCCTTGGGTGTCACAACTTTCACATCTGCAGAAATACCGAATTGCTTCAGCAATGCCTCGTAAAACCCACGGTCAGCCTCACCTTCAACCAACAATATATTAGGGTTATTCATCGCACTTCCAGATTTACTTGGGTGATGTGGTGCAGCTCTTCTTCGTCAAAAACAGAGGCAATAATACGACCACGGTCACTGGTGCGGGCGCTGCGACCCATTCGGAATAAAACCCCTTCAATATCGGCATGTGCCAGCGCAACTTTAGAAAAACTCTCGATGCAATCCCTGCTATGGGTGGTGGCAAAGACCTGGACATTTAATTCTTTGGCCATTTCAAATACAAACTGCCATATTTTTTCTTGAATGCTGTAATGCAGGCCATTTTCAAACTCATCAACCAGCAGAAAACCACCTTTGGCAGCCAATAACTTCAAACCCAGTTGTAGCACGCGCAACATGCCATCGCCCAAACTTCCTAGCGGCACCGGTTGGGGATGGCTGGAAAGTTTAACTTTAGCGCTGCGCTCAGACTTTGTCCGATACACACCAACACCACCCATCCAAGGCCTTGACTTACCGTTCGAAGAACCCACAAACGCCAGACTGTCAAAATCCGGGGCCACGATGCGCATCGCACGGTGCAAAACAGCCTCATCCGGAGTCAGGGTGATATTATCCCAGTCTTGCGCCAACTCATCTACCGATATAAATTGGGTTGGAACCATGCTGCATGGCTTAAACAAAAAATCGTCTTGGCGTCGCCCCATTTGCCTCAAGTCAAAATCCGAAAAATCAAATTTCAGGGTAAATAATTTTTTACCCCCTCGATTTATCTTGAGCATCTGAAATATTTCTGAATAATCTCGATTTTCTTCCTTGGAAATATTTTTCAAAACCCTTCGAGCGCCTATTCCACCATCCTTATCGGCTCGCTCTTCCGTCGTCTCTTCTATAAATACATGTTCAATATTTAAAGTTTCTTTTGGATTATTGATACTTCCAATTTCAATTTTTACCCCGTCGTCTTCCGGAAACTTGCGTCCAGTAAAAAAAGCCTGGAACGGTAGCTGCTCACCGGGCCGGAGAAATTCATTTTTATCTGATTTGAATATTTCGTCATGTTCTTCCGCAATCTTTGCAAGCAAGCCCAGATGTGCACCCCCGGCATAAACCCGCAAAGCCTCTAGAACTGTACTTTTGCCAGAATTATTCTTGCCCACGATCAAATTCACGCGCCCGAGTTTTTTGACTTCAAAGTCTTCTAGCAACCGAAAATTTTTAATTCGCAATGAGTCAAGCATGGTAATAACTCCAGAACTTTTAAACCGTACACACACTGACAATAAAGCGCAGCTTATACCCAAATACCCAGCTACTTGGCATAAACCCAGTCGCGCAGCCCCAGCGACAGCCCGGGCCAGTAGGTGATCACCATCAGGCAGGCAATGACGACCACCACAAACGGCAGCAGTGGCTTGACGATGCGCTCTAGCGGCAGTTTGGCCACAGCGCAGGCGGCGAAGAGGTTGACGCCAAACGGCGGCGTGATCATGCCGAGTGCCAGGTTCACCACCATGATGATGCCAAAGTGCACCGGGTCGATGCCAAAGCGCAGCGCCACCGGCAGCAGCAAGGGCGCCAGTACCACGATCGAGGCCGAGGTTTCGATGAACATGCCAATCGCAAACAAGGCCAGGTTGACGCCGAGCAGGAAGCCGAACTGGCTGTCAAACACCTGCGCCAACCAGCCGCCCAGCGCGTCGGGCACGCCGGCCCGGTTCAGCAAAAAGCCAAATACACCGGCGTTGGCAATCACAAACATGATCACCGCCGTGGAGACCACCGACTGGTGCAGGCTGGCGCGCAGCTGCGCCCAGTGCAGGCGCCGGTAGACCAGTTTGCCGACCACCACCGCGTACACCACGGCCACCACCGAGGCCTCGGTCGGGGTGAAGATGCCGCCGTAGATGCCGCCCAAAATAATCACCGGCATCAGGAGCGCCAACCAGGCGCTGCGCAGTGCCGCCAGCGGGGCCAGGCGGCCAACGCCGTCGTTCTTGCCCAGGCCGTTGCGCTTGGCGTAAAGCCAAACGTAGAGCATCAGGGCCAGGCCGATGAAGATGCCGGGCACGACGCCGGCAATGAAGAGCTCGCCGGTTGAGGTGTCGGTCGAGACGGCAAACAAAATCATCGGGATCGAGGGCGGGATGATGACGCCGAGCTCGGCCGCGCTGGCTTGCAGCGAGGCCGCAAACGGTGCCGGGTAGCCGTGGCGCACCATGGCGGGGATCAAAATGGCGCCGACGGCGAAGGTGGTCGCCACACTCGATCCCGCCACCGCCGCAAAAATCATGCAGGTCAGCACGCAGGTACAGGCCAGCCCGCCTTGGATGCCGCCGACCAGGCTCTTGGCAAATTCGACCATGCGCTCGGAGATGCCGCCAGCCTCCATCAGGTTGCCGGCCAGGATGAAGAAGGGGATCGCCACCAGCGGGTATTTGTCCAGCGCCGCGTAGAGTTGCTGCGCAAGCACCAGCCAGGGCAAGCCCGCCAGCGACACCCCCGTCAGGCTGGCCAGGCCAATCGCCACAGCGACCGGCACCGAGAGCCCGAAGAAGATCAACATCGAAACAAGCATCAATTGGGACATAGGTGGGCGGATGTTGGGCGGCGCTAGCGGCAGCGGATTGTGTGGGAGGGGGCTGGCCTCGGCGCCACGACAGCGGGGACGGCTTCAGGGATCGAGGCGGGATGCGTGTGGCTGGGTTTTTTGGGGAAGCATCGCGTTGCCGCGAAAACATGTGTTCATGCCTGACAAATAAATTTGATAGCTGCTATCGCATTGTTTCAATAGGTTTAAGCACCATTTATGCCTGGTATCCATTAAAAGAATGCGTAAGCAGCTATAGGCCGTGTTGCCGCGAAAACATGTGTTTGTCTGTCTGACAAATAAATTTAATAGCTGCTATCGCATTGTTTCAATAGGTTTAAGAACCATTTATGCCTGGTATCCATTAAAACAATGCGTAAGCAGCTATAGGCATAGATTGCGTCATCCCTGGGCATCGTTGCGCACGCTGCCCCCATCGGCCTCGCCCTCCGCCGCCGCCCAACGCGCCAGCACGGCCAGCAGCGCCAGGCTGGCACCGACGGGAATCGCCAGGTAAATCCAGGCAATCGAAATGTCCAGGCTGGGCATGGTTTGAAAGCGCACGCGCCACGCCATTTGGGCGCCGATCCAGGCCAGGGTGCCCAAAAATCCGATGCAGATCAGCCCCACCACGGCCTCCAAGGCGCGCTGCCTCCGTCCTTGCAGCAGGTTGCGCAGCAGCTCAACCCGGATCATGGCGCCTTGGCGAAAGGCCAAGGCCAGGCCTAGCAGCACGGTCCAGATCAGCAGGGCGCGGGTCAGCACCTCGCTCCAGTCGGCGGGCGACTGCAAAACAAAGCGCGCCAGCACTTGGTAGAACGCAGCCGCGACCGCGCCCACCAAGAACAACTGCGCCAGCGCCGCCACCAGCTGGAACAGCCTGCGCTCAACCATACCAAGCTTGTGCATGAGATTTTTCATAGAGAGGACTTGGCGCAAAACCGCCCCGGCTTCGCAGCAGTCCCGCCAAGGGCGGCGCGCACTGCATCGGCGGGGCGGCGAAAGCGGCGCAGTTACTTGGTGTTGCGGACCGCTTCGATCAGCTTTTTGTCGAACTTTTTGTAGTACGCGGGATAGGCCGGCTCGACCGCTGCGGCAAAGGCGGCCCGCCCGGCAGGCGTCACGGCATTGACCTTCATGCCCTCTTTTTCCAGTTGCGCCACGCCGCTTTGCTCGACGCTGTCGACGTAGCTGCGCATCGCCTGTCCGCCGAGCTTGCCGGCACGCTCAAAGTTGGCCTTGTCCGCCGCCGACAAACCGTTGTAGACACTGGCCGAGACCAGTACCAGCGCCGGTGCGTAGACATGGCCGGTGAGCGACAGGTATTTCTGCATTTGCGACAGCTTGGCCGAGACAATCACCGACAGCGGGTTTTCTTGCCCATCAATCGTGCCTTGCTGCAAGGCGGTTGCCA
>JAYVXE010000300.1:0-4782 GCA_043785395.1 Burkholderiaceae bacterium
CTTGCTGTGGTACAGGCCAATCGTCTTGATAAAGCCCTCCAGCCCGTCCAGCCCCAAATCCAAAATGGCCTGCGGCGTATTGGCCACGGCAAACAAGCGTCGCGTCGCCTTGTTGACGCCCACATCGGTGGCCTGCGCCGACAGCAACACGGCGCTCAACAGCTCAAAATGGCTGCTGTACTCCAGTTCGGTCACCGGCGCGGGGTTGGCGGCTTGCAAAGTGGCAAAAAAAGCTTCGATGGCGGCGGTTTTCATGCTGCGCAGTCTAAGCGAGACAGGCTCCTGGACTTGCCCGATGGGCGCTATACAGTGCTGCGCACCTGTACGGCCAGCGCTGGGGCATTGAGGTGAGTTTTAATGCCCTCAAACACCATCTGGATATTGAAGGCTTTGCCGGAGAGTTACCAAAAAGCATTGAGCAGGAAATTCAGGCCAAGGCCTTGCTCTACAACATCACCCAGGCGCTGGGCCGCCAAGCGCAGGAGAAGGTCGTCGAAAAAAAAGTGACTACCAGGTAAACCACGTCTTTGCGCAGCAGCAGGTGGGGCGACTGCTGGCGTATGTGATTCTGGGTGCATGCCCGTAATCTATGCGGGGCTTACACAGAGTAAGTAAATTGCAATTTATTAGGACTTACGCAAAACCTCCCTGGCGTCGTTTTTTTTCTTGCCGTACTAAGCGCCTTGTCTGCAGAAAAATGCCTGGCCAGGACAATTTTGTGTAAGTACTTTTTATATTAAAAGTGTCTTTTGTAGATAAAAAATATCCGTTGATAAATCTTGCTCGAACCATATTCGCTCAGTTTCGAGCCGTAAAGCCTGTCAATGCCAATCCTCCAACTGTCTGCCTTGCCAATGTCTCCATTGACGGTGGCGCGCAAAAAATTGCTGGAATCGTCCAGGTTGCGGATCCAGGTTATTTCGCCTTTTAGTTTTTCCAGCAATGGAATGTCACCAATTCTGGCGAATGCAGAATTTTTCCTTAGACCAGGTATACTTAGCAAATTTCCTGCCCAATGAGGACGGTCCGGGCCGGAGGTCAATGGGTTGGCAATCCCTGCGTATTCCTTGTCCGAAAATCCATTATTGTTGCGCCAATATTCGGTGGTCAGGGTAATGCCGCTACCTGTGGTGTATTGGCCGCCTATGACAAAATCGGCAAGCCAGCGGCTTTTGTCATCCACCATGCCAATGACAACACCATTCGCTGACAGCACTGGGCGTTGGCGGTCACGCCCTTTGCGCAGTGCTGTTTCGGTGTAAAAAATCGTATTTTCTCCCAGAACAGTGGAGAGATTCATGCCCAGTGAAGGACGATCAGCATAATACGCGATCAATGAAGCATCCGTAGAAATTGAATTCAAACTGCTGTTCACTTGCAGCATCGCTCGAATGCGTTTGCTGTCCGCCGTGGGGGCCACGAGCAAGGACTGTAGGCTGTAAGACTGACCGAAATATGACCAACCCAGCATGTTGTCGCCTTCTGTTTCAGCCCGGCGAGTTTCATCGTTCAAGGTGCGATCTTGGGTTTTGCGCTGATTGAAAAAATCAGAGGGGTTTCTGCCGATGGCGACACCGTTGACAATTTTTCGCCGACCCAAGAAGGTAAATGAGAGTTTTGAAAATCGATGCTCCCAATACAACTCATCCACGTAGGCAGACGTCTCGCCGACGCCAGGATTGCTGGTGTGGGCCAGCAAGGGCCGCAATTGAATCGCCAGCATGCCGCCATCAAGTTTCAAGCGCGATTTAAGCAGCGCGGTGGCCGACAGGCGGTTGCTGCTACTTTCGTGGCTGCTGTGCAACGCGCGTAGGCTTGCGTAGCCGGAGTTCTCAAGCTGAGGTGCTTCGGTGCCCTGGTTAAAAGCAGCGGCAAGGCCAATGTTTTGCTGAAGAAAGAGCAATAATAATAGCCACCTGCGCATGTGTTTTTTGCTAATTTTCCAGTCTCCCCAAATAGGATGGCTGGTAATATTCTTCTGGTGTATCCTGAATTCTAAAGTTGGAATAGTTCAAGGTCGCCTTGGCTGTTGGCTGGAGGGCATCGGAAATTTGGAGAACCGTAGGCCGCTGTTGGCCGAGTATGTTCTGGTACCCGCTGTAATGGATGGTACGGATTAATTTTCCCGAAAGTGAAAAGAAATCGGCCTTCAATGGATGCAGATTATTTTCGGCAACCCATAGATGGATACGCTGGTAAGATGTGTTATTTTGCCGCGCGCGCAGGTCGAGTTTTAGGGCGGGTCGGTCATCGAGTTGGTTTTTTTCAATGCTGTCCGCAATGTAGTCGAGACTGAATACTACGCGGGCTACATCGGCATTGGATACCGCACCAGTGAGTTGCTGTTGCGGTGATATGCGCATCGGGCGGCTGGTGCCGGGAATATGGATCCACATATTGGCACCATCCAGTAGCAGTGCGCGGCCACGCTGCTTGATTGGCTGTCGGTACAGGACCAGGCTTTTGGTACTACGCACGAATACTTCAAGCTCGCTTTCGTTGTCCGAGGATGATGTTTGTGAATGCAACTTGACGGTAAATACGAAATTATCAGCCGGTGAACGGATTGCATCAACCTTTTTCAAGATCGCTGCCGCGTCCATTTCTTGTGCCAAGGCGGAAGACAGCGCAGTGTGAATAAAAAACACTATCGCGCAGAAGATGGATGTGCGTGGGTTCATGTGTAGTGCAGGGCCTTGATAATGTCAATCCGAGAAGCCAGCCAAGCCGGATAGAACGACGACAGCGTAGATGCCACCAAGGCTGTGAAAAAAGCGTACAAAAAAGCTTCTGGACTCAGCTTGATCAGCGCCGTGTAGCCCGACGACATGCCCGGTGGAGCGGGTACCGCAATACCACCAGTTTGGTTGATCGCCCAAGCCAGGAGCGCGCCCACCAACATTCCTAGCAAGCCGCCAATGAGACCGATCAGGGCTCCCTCGCAGACAAACAATTGGACGATGCCGGCGCGTGTTTGACCAATAGCACGCAAGGCGCCAATTTCCCGGAAACGCTCAAAGGCAGACATGCTCATGGTATTCGTGATGCTGAGAAAAACAACGAACCCCAAAACAATAGAAGCCAATTTGAATATGCTTGTGTATAAATCGACGACGCCACGGTAAAAATCGGCCAACTCAAGCCAGGATTTGTATTCAAGATCTGGCTGCTTGGCAATAGTCTGCTCTACCAGCTGCTGAAGCAGTGGCATCTGATTGCTATCCTTGGCGAGCACCAGAATTTTTTCTACTTTGCTGGTGTTGAACAGGCCTTGCAACAACGGCAATGGTACTTTTACGTAAACATTGTCGTAGTCTTTCGAGCCTGTCTTGACGATGCCAACCAAAGTACAGTCGATTGCATTGACCACGCCATCCAGGGTGGTACTGAGGATGGTCAAATTCGCATTTTCTGATACGCCAAGCCCCTTGGCGAGCCCGGCACCTAGGACACAGCCATCTGGAGTATCTCGGTCTAATTGCATGCCAGCGATGACAGTCTCGAATGCCGAAAAATCCTCTTCGCGTTCGGGCATGACTCCAATTAAACGCGCTGAGAGCGAAGTTTCACCGGCACTTATCAAACCAGAGCCGGTCAGGCGCCGTGTTGTGGTATTTACCAGCGGTGATTTTTGGATGTCGCTTTCAATGCTCGCTGGATCGGAAATGAGAAAGCGTTCGGACAGTCCCGCACCTTGTTCGAAATATCCTTTTTTCGCAATCTGCAGATGGCCGAGCTGGGTACGGATGGTCGTTTCCCTCAAACCCTCGAAGGAAAAAGCAATGAAGCCACCAAAAACGATGATGGCCGCCGATGCGGCAATGATGGACAGGAAGGTGATGGCGGTGCGGCGCTTGTTTCGGAAAATATTCCTGAGGGCGAGCTTGAAGGTGTTCATCAAGTTAGCACCCCGTCTTCAAGATGGAATTGTTTGTGCGCAAAGGCCGAAACTTTCGGGTCGTGCGTGGAAAAAATAAATGCAGTATTCATTTCCTTATTGATCTCCAACATCAACGCCAAGATACCGTTCGCCGTATGGCTGTCGAGATTGGCCGTCGGCTCATCGGCCAAGACAAAATCGGGTGAAGCGATCAGCGCACGGGCAATGGCAACGCGCTGCTTTTGGCCACCGGAGATCTGGTCTGGACGCTTCTTCATTTGGTGTTGCAAGCCCACTCTTTCCAGCATCCGCTCGACCCGCTGCTTTCTTTCTTTGCCGTCGACGCCGCCAAGGATCAAAGGATATTCCACGTTCTCGGTGGCGTTGAGAACGGGGATGAGGTTAAAAAATTGGAAAATGAAGCCCAGGTGTTTGCGGCGCAAGGCTGCTTTTCCCGCATCGTTAAGCGCATCCAGATTGCAGCCCATCACGCTAACCGATCCACTGCTGGGTGTGAGGAGGCAACCCATGATGCTAAGAAGCGTCGATTTTCCACTGCCAGACGGGCCGGTAATGGCAATGATTTCTCCCGGTGCGGCGCTAAAACTCAGATTGCGCAACGCGCAGGTCACTTGGTCGCCAATATGGTAGGCATGAGAGACGTTCTTGACTTCAATCATTGCATCGCTCTAAGTGCTTGTTGCGCCCAGTCGGACTGAGGCGATGCCTTCTGCGCCAGGATGTAGAAATCCTGAGCCTCGGTCTTCTGATTTTTTTCTCCCGCAATTTGCCCAAGCTTAAAATAAACCTCGGCCAGCCGCTTGGGGTCAACTTGCGTTCCTGCTTTGGCCTCGTTGACGTAGGAAAGATAGTCGCCCTGCGCTGTAGCCTTGCGCAAGAAC
>JAYVXE010000301.1:0-14767 GCA_043785395.1 Burkholderiaceae bacterium
TCGCCGGCCGCCACGGCCTTGATCTGGTCGGTGTCGCCGCCTTTGGGGTCGCGTGCCAGATTGGCCACCACGCCCTTGAGCCAGGCCTCGGTTTTGGCCTCGCCCAGGTGCTCCAGCACGGCGCCAAACAGGCTCAGGTTGTAGGGATGCGAGCCCGAGCGGATGCAAACCTTGCCCTTGTTTTGGGGCGCGGCGAGCTTCTCATAGCTGTCGACATCTTCTGCTTTGACCTTGAGCTTGTCGTAGGCAATGATGCGTGCCCGGGTCGAGAAGCCAAACCACGGGACGCCGCCGTCGGCCCCTGGCGTGCCGCGCAGGTTGGAGGGAATGGCGTCGTTCAGCAATTGCGACTGGATGGGCAAAAACGCACCATCGGCCTCGCCCCGGTACAGGCGCGCAGCGTCAACCAGCAAGATGATGTCGGCGGGCGAGGCCGCTCCTTCGGCCTTGAGGCGGGCGAGGATGCCGGCGTCATCGCTGTCGATCCGGTTGATCTTGATGCCGGTGGTTTTGGTGAAGTTGTTGTAGAGCGCTTCATCGGTTGCGTAGTGGCGGGCCGAGTACAGATTGACGACCTGTTCTTGGGCACTGGCTGCGCCCGCTGTCAACAGCAAGACGCAGGCAGCGGCAGTGATTTTTTTCAGCATGGTGAAGAGCTTTCAAAGAATGAAACAAAGCCTTGCCACAAGACCGGGCAAGCGGACTGCGGGTCGAACAGCAACCAAGGCAGACTTCGTAATCATATTTGAAATGCGAATCGTTTTCAATTCGAGTGCAAAAAAATCATATTCAGCCTTGGTGCGCTGTTGTATTTTTGGCCGGGCCGGCGCTGGCTGAGGCAGCTGTGGCGCGCATTGCGGCACAAAAAAAGCCTGGTTGGTGAACCAGGCTGGTGTGCGGACCGGGCTTGCGCGTCCGCCGTGGCTGCCGCGCTCAGAGGCGCTTAACGTGAACCACCCCCGTCGCGCCTGCGGCGCTCGCCCCCTCAAGGGGGCGCACCCGGTGGCCTGGCAGAGCCAGATCCACGGGTGCACTGGGGGTGCGCTCGTCGTCGCGTTCCTTGCTTCATCGTTCGGGGCGCTTAGCCCATGCATGAGAGTTAGCGCTTTTTGGCCGTTGCCGATTTGGCCGCGTTGGCGGCTGTGTCGGCGGCGGCTGTGAAGTTGGCTTCTGCCACATCGCTGGCTTGCTTGACGGCTTTTTGCACCGACTCCACAGCGTTGTTGGCAGCTGCGACAGCGCTCTTGAGCAGGGTGACGGCGGTCTCCGAGCCGGCTGGCGCATTCTTGGCGACGTTGTCAACCAGGCCGACAAAGGCCTTTTGCGTCTCGGCTGTTTTGGCTTCGATCGCTTTGCTGAAATCCGCGCTGGTGCCCGAGGCAATGTCGTACAGGTGGCGGCTGTAAGCGGCGGTTTTTTCGGCCAGTGGTTGCAGCACGCTGGCTTGCAGCGCCAGCAGTTCTTGTGCGTCTTTGACGCTCAGAACGGCTTGCGAGTGGCTGGCGACTTCGCTGAGCGCTGCGCGCGACGCGGTGAGGTTGAGCTCGACCATTTTTTCAACGCCTTGAAAGGCCTTGGTGGTCAGACCAAAAAGAGTTTCGAGGGTGGCTTTTTGGGAGGCAAGGATTTGTTCAGCAGTAAGAGACATGGAAAACTCCAGAAGTTAAAAATCTACCAATAAGGACTTACGCAAAATCGCCCTGGCGTCGTTTTTTTCCTTGCCGTACTAAGGATGTACTGTCTGCGGAAAAATGCCTAACCAGGACAATTTTGTGTAAGTCCTGCCAATACGACTTACGTAAACACCCACGCTGTTGATGGCTTCGCACACTCTGCGGCTCACGGTGCGTTGAGCAGGCTGGTTCACCTAAATCTTCACAAATACTGCGTCTGCGCCGGTTTTTTGGACCGGTTTATGTTGCAGTGCAGCATAGCTTTCGAGTATAGAGGCCTTGTGTGCTAGGACGCAAGGTTAATGTTGCAGTGCAGCATTTTTCCTACACAAACCTGTCGGCTCGGCTCGGCCCGGACGGCCGGGGCCGACGCTGGCAGAATCTGCGGCCATGAAGCCCTTGACCGAATCTTTCCCGCGTGCGCCGGCGGTGCGTCCTGCGCCGGTGGCGCGTGCGCATTACCGGCATTTCCAGTCGATTGGCACGCGTTGGGCCGACAACGATGTCTATGGGCATGCCAACAATGTTGTTTATTACAGCTGGTTCGATACGGCGGTGAATGCCTACCTGATTGCGCACGGTGCGCTGGACTTCCACCGGGGCGGCGTGATCGGCTTGGTGGTTGAGTCGGGTTGCAGCTATTTTGCGCCGCTGGCTTTTCCGCAAACGATCGAGGCGGGTTTGCGGGTTGCGCACTGCGGACGCTCTAGCGTGCGCTACGAGGTGGGTTTGTTTGCGCCGGGTGCGCCAAGCACGGCGGCGCATGGCTATTTTGTCCACGTGTATGTGGACCGTGAGCAGCGCCTGCCGCAGCCCTTGCCGGACGCGCTGGGGCAGGCGTTGGCGGCCCTGCTGTGAGCTTGCGTCAGCGGCCTGGGCGGCGGGCAATGCACAATGCCGAGCGGGAAAATCGTCTACCGCGCCACGGCGCTTTGCTCCATGCCGTTGTCGGCGCTTCTTTGTCTGCCCCATGATCATCACCAGCCTTATCGATACGGACCTCTACAAGTTCACCATGATGCAGGTGGTGTTGCACCAGTTTCCGGGTGCGCAGGTGGCGTACCAGTTTCGCTGCCGCAATTTGGGCGTCAATTTGGCCCAGCATGTGGCCGAGATACGCAGCGAGATTCGCGCCTTGTGCACTTTGCAGTTCCGCGACGCCGAGCTGGCGTACCTGCGCTCGATGCGCTTTATCAAGAGCGATTTTGTGGATTTCTTGGGGCTGTTCAGGCTCAACGAAAAGTACATAAGCGTCAACGCGCTGCCCACCGGCGAGATCGAAATTCACATCCAAGGGCCGTGGCTGCACACGATTTTGTTTGAAATCCCGGTGCTGGCCATCGTCAACGAGGTCTACTTCCGCCATGCCACGCCCGCGCCCGATATGGCTTTGGCGCGCACGCGGCTGGCGACTAAGCTGGCGCAGTTGCAGCACAGCGATTTGCAGGAGCTGAAGATTGCCGACTACGGCACGCGGCGGCGTTTCAGCAAGGACTGGCAAGAAGAGGTTTTGCGCAGCCTGGTGGCGACGCTGGGCAGTGGCTCCGGCGGCCAGTTTGCCGGTACCAGCAATGTTTTCTTTGCGATGGAGCTCGGCCTGACGCCGCTGGGAACGATGGCGCATGAGTATTTGCAGGCCTGCCAGGCGCTCGGGCCGAGGCTGCGCGACAGCCAGGTGTTTGGTTTTGAGTCTTGGGCCAAGGAGTACCGGGGCGACCTTGGCATTGCGCTGTCGGACGTGTACGGCATCGACGCCTTTTTGCGTGACTTTGACCTGTATTTTTGCAAGCTGTTTGACGGCGCCCGGCACGACAGCGGTGACCCCTTTGCCTGGGGCGAGCGCCTGATTGCGCATTACAAAAACAACCGGGTCGATCCCCTGACCAAGACCTTGATCTTCAGCGACGGACTGACCGTGCCGAGCACGATTGCGCTGTACCGGCAGTTCCAGGGCCGCTGCCTGCTGGCGTTTGGCATTGGCACCAATCTGACCAATGACATGGACGACGCGCCGCGCCATGTGCCGCTGCAAATCGTCCTCAAAATGACGCGCTGCAACGGCCAACCGGTGGCCAAACTGTCGGATGCGCGTGGCAAGGACATGTGCGACGACGAGAAATATTTGGCCTACCTGCGCCAGGTGTTTGAAATCCCGGCCACAAGTTAATAGGACTTACGCAAAGCCGCCCTGGCGTTGTTCTTTTGACCAGCCGTACTGGTTGTACTGTCTGCGGAAAAATGCCTCGCCAGGACAATTTACGTAAGTCCTAAAACCAAGGAAACCTGTTCCCATGATGAAGTTTTTCGGACCGCGCGCGGCCTTGCTGGCCTTGCTGCTAATGCCGCGCTGGGCCTTTGCCGCCGAGCTTGATGGCAGCACTTTGGCGCTGGCCTGGGCGCTGCCGTTTGCCGGTATTTTGCTGTCGATTGCGCTGTGGCCGTTGCTGGCGCCGGTGTTTTGGCACCACCACTTTGGCAAGATCGCTGCGGCGTGGGGGCTGTTGTTCCTGGCCCCGTTTGCGCTGTTCTATGGCCTGGCGGCAGCGGGCGCGGGCTTGGTGCACGCCTTGTTGGCTGAGTACATCCCCTTCATCGTCTTGTTGACAGCGCTCTTCACGGTTGCGGGCGGCATCCATATTCGCGGCAACTTGCACGGCAGTCCGGGGCTGAACACGGCTATTTTGGCGATTGGCGCCTTGCTGGCCAGCGTCATGGGAACCACCGGTGCCTCGATGCTGATGCTGCGTCCGTTGATCCGTGCCAACGAGGGCCGCCAGCGGCGTACCCATGTGTTTGTGTTCTTCATTTTCATCGTCTCCAACGTCGGTGGCTCGCTGACACCGCTGGGGGACCCGCCCCTGTTTTTGGGCTTTTTGTTGGGCGTAAATTTCTTTTGGACCTTGCAGCAGCTCTGGGGCGAGACCTTGTTTCTTTGCGCCAGCCTGCTCGCTATTTTTTATGCGCTCGACCTCTGGGCTTACCGCCGCGATGCGCAAGATGGCGTGTTGCCGCGCTTGGAGGCGAGCGCCGAGGGTGGGCGCCTTGGTTTTGACGGAGCTGTCAATTTTTGGCTCTTGGGCGCCATCATCGGCTTGGTGCTGATGAGCGGGTTTTGGAAGTCCGGCATCAGCTTCGAGCTCATGGGTACCGTGGTTGGTCTGCCTGGTTTGCTGCGCGACGCGGGCCTGGTGGTCATCGTCTTTATCTCGCTGGCCATCACGGCGGGCCGGGTGCACGCCGATAACCAGTTTTCCTGGGGCCCGATGCAAGAGGTGGCCAAGCTCTTTGCCGGTATCTTTTTGACAATCATCCCGGTGATTGCGATGCTGCGCGCCGGCCACAATGGCCCGTTTTCCGCCATCATTGCCCTGGTCACCGGCGCCGACGGCCAACCCAATCCTGCTATGTATTTTTGGGCAACCGGACTGCTCAGCTCCTTCCTCGACAACGCGCCTACTTACTTGGTGTTTTTCAACATCGCCGGCGCCGATCCGCAGGCCTTGATGACGACCTATGCCAGCACCCTGGCGGCGATCTCGGCCGGTGCCGTCTTTATGGGGGCCAACAGCTACATTGGCAACGCCCCCAATTTGATGGTCAAGGCGATTGCCGAAGACCGGGGCGTCAAGATGCCCAGCTTCTTTGGCTACATGGCCTGGTCAGGCGCGGTCCTGCTCCCCTTGTTCATCCTTGTCACCTTCATTTTCTTGAGCTAAGCCCATGACCCGTCAAAAAATTCTTGTCGCCCGTGCCATTTTTCCGCAAACCTTGGAACGGCTGGCGCAGCACTTTGACGTTGAATCGAACCAGGACGACGTGTTGTGGAGCCCGGCCCAACTGATCGCCAAGCTGCAAGGCCAACAAGGCCTGTTCAGCACCGGTGGTGAGCGCATCGACAAGGCCTTGTTGGCGGCCTGCCCGGAGTTGAAGATTTGCGCCAACATGTCGGTCGGCTACAACAATTTGGACGTTGACGCCATGAGCGCCTACGGCGTGCTGGCCAGCAACGCGCCGGGTGTCTTGACCGAGACCACCGCCGACTTCGGCTTTGCCCTGCTGATGGCGACCGCCCGGCGCATCACCGAGGCTGAGCAGTTTTTGCGCAGCGGTGCCTGGACCCAGTGGCACTACGACCTGCTCGCAGGCGCCGACATTCACGGCACGACACTGGGCATCATCGGCATGGGCCGCATTGGCCAAGGCATTGCCAAGCGCGGCGCGCATGGTTTTGGCATGCAGGTGATCTACCACAACCGCTCACAACTCGACGCCGCCACCGAGGCCGCCTGCGGTGCCCGTTATGTGGACAAAAAAACCTTGCTGCAAAGCGCCGACCACGTGGTGCTGGTCGTGCCCTACAGCGCCGAGTCGCACCACACCATAGGCGCGCCTGAATTGGCGCAGATGAAGCCCAGCGCAACCCTGGTCAACATTGCGCGCGGCGGCATTGTCGACGACGCCGCACTGGCCCAGGCCCTGCGCGACAAACGCATTGCCGCCGCCGGGCTGGATGTGTTCGAGGGCGAGCCCCGCGTTCACCCCGATTTGCTAGGCCTGTCCAACGTGGTGCTGACCCCCCACATCGCCAGCGCCACCAAACCCACGCGGCGCGCCATGGCCGAGTTGGCGGCGGACAATTTGATTGGGTTTTTGACGCAGGGCCGGGCGGTGACGCCGTTGAATGCGGTGGATTTGGTACAGCGCTAAAACTCTCGCAGACCCTCAGTCGCTGAGCACGACGCCCCAGATCTTGCGTGCGTGTGCTTGGTACGAGCGGGTTGCTTTGATCAGCGCTCGGCGCGGCGCACCGGGTTGGATGGCCTCGGGCAGCAGCGGGTCTAACACGATGCTGCGAATCACCGCCCGCCCCACCAGCAGCGTTTCCCGTGCTGCGGTCTCAGGCGCAAGGTGTGCCAGGCGTGCACTGCTGTTGGCGATCAGTTTCAGTGCGCTGCCGTAGGCGGCCGATAGCGCAGGCACGTCCCACAGGCGCATCATCCGCGCCGTCGTATCGGCATCGAAATGGCTGCCGGTGAAGACCAGGCTGTCGGCGGCCATGCCTAGCCGAATCAGCGCTGCCCGCATCGCCTCGGCGCTGCCATCGAGGTTGTCGGGGCGCACGGCCATGCCTGTTCCCAGCGCGCGGAAGCCGTGCAGTTCCAGGGCCCGCAGGTGACGCCGCCAGGCGGTCTTCTCGCTGCGGGAGACGGCGCCGTCGTGCATCACCAGCCAGCCGCCGGACCAGCTTCGGAGGCGGCTTTCCTTCTCAAACCAGTGCTGTAACTCGTAGTGCACAGGGTTGCCGTGCACTTGCACGGCGTAGCAGCCGCGTGCCGTCTTGACGATCCGGTGTTGGCCCAGCAAACGCGTCAGCGCGACGCGCACGCTGGGCGTGCTGATGCCCATGATCTCGCCTGCGCGGGCCAGCGCCTGCACGGTCATGTGGGGCTCGGGATGGCCGATCAGCAGGTCGAGCACCAGATCGATAGCCGATGGCTCATGGGTCTCAATATTATTTATTTTGTCCATCTAGGTAAAAACGAGTAATCTTTCTTGTTTTGTCGTTGTTATTATTTTATTGAAATATTTAATGTCAACGTCAACGTTACCGGATCCGTGAAGCACGGGTTCGAGCCTACACAGGGAGCCGCACGATGCCGAGTTTGTTTGTCAAGGTAGAAACCAAGGGCCCAGTTTGCACGATCATTTTGAACCGCCCCGCGCAGCGCAACGCGGTCGATGGCCCGATGGCGGCCGACTTGCGTCGGGCCTTCGAGGACTTCGAGGCCGACAGCGCGCTGCACGTGGCCGTGCTGTGGGGGGCCGGCGGTAATTTCTGCGCTGGTGCCGATCTGAGCGCCGTTGGCGACCCCGTGCGTGGCCATGACCTGGAGCCGGATGGCGGCGGCAGCGGCCCGATGGGGCCGACCCGCATGGCCTTGTCCAAGCCGCTCGTGGCGGCGGTCAGCGGCTACGCCGTGGCCGGTGGGTTGGAACTCGCACTGCTGGCCGACCTGCGGGTGGCCGAACGCGATGCCGTGTTTGGCGTCTTCTGCCGCCGCTGGGGCGTGCCGCTGATCGACGGCGGCACGGTGCGGCTGCCGCGCACGGTGGGCATGGGCCGGGCGCTTGACATGATCCTTACCGGCCGCCCCGTGGGGGCCGAAGAGGCCTTGGCGATGGGCCTGGCCAGCCGTCTGGTTGAACCGGGTACCGCCCGGTCAGCCGCCGAGGCACTGGCCCGCGAGATCGCGGCCTTTCCGCGCCGCTGCATGCTGGCCGATCGGGCATCGGCCTACGGCCAGTGGGACCAGCCGCTGGCGCAGGCGCTGCGCACCGAGGGTGCCCAGGGTGTGCCGGTGGTGTTCGAGGAAGCCGTGGCGGGCGCCGCCCGTTTCGTTGCCGGCGCCGGACGGCACGGCAACTTCAAAAACCTAGGAGACGCAGCATGAACCTCACCGCCCTGGACCTGATCCGCCGTGGCGCTGCCCAGCATGGGCCGCGCACCGCGATATCTTTCGGCGACCAGCACCTGAGCTTCGCCGAGGTCGATGCGCTCAGCGCCCGCCTGGCCCACGCCCTGCGTGCCTGCGCTGCCGAGCCTGGCACCTGCGTGGCGCTGCTGCTCAACAACAGTCTGCACAGTGTGCCGCTCGACTTCGCTTGCGTGAAAGCGGCGTTGAACCGGGTTCCGCTGAATGCCCGGCTGTCGCTGCCGGAGCAGGTGCGCATGCTGCAGGACACGGGCTGCCGCCTGTTGGTGTTCGGTGCCGACTTGGCCGAACGCGCCGCAGCACTGCGCGAAGCCTTGCCGGGCCTGGGTTGCCACGGCCTGGATGCCAGCCTTCCCGGCGGCAGCGACCTGATGGCCGTAGCCCGCCAGCAGCCGAGCCGCGACCCCGATGTGAAGGTGGCCGAGGGCGACGTGATTCTGACGCTCTTCACCTCCGGCACCACCGGCACGCTCAAGGCCGCCCAGCACACGCAGGGCTCTTATGCCGCGATCTGCCGCAACGTGCTGCTCAACCTGCTGCCCGCAACGCCTGATGACGTGATGCTGCATGCCGCGTCGTTGATCCACGCCAGCGGTATCTTCGTGCTGCCCGTTTGGCTGCGTGGTGGCCGCTCTGTGATCCTGCCGGGCTTTGAGCCCGATGCCTTTCTGGCCGCCCTTGAGAGCGAGCGCGCCACCGCCATCAACCTGGTGCCGACCATGCTGCAAATGCTGCTGGAGACACCGGCCATGGCCACGTGCAAGGTCGATGCGCTGCGCTACGTGATCTACGGCGCCTCGCCGATGCCGCGCACCGTGATCAAGCGCGCAATGGCGGTGTGGGGCCAGCACCGTTTTTGGCAGTACTACGGCCAGACCGAGGCGCCGTTGTGCATGGCGGTGTTGCGCCCCGAAGACCATCGCGGCGATCTGCTGGGTTCCTGCGGTCAACCGGCGCTCGATGCCGAACTGCGCCTGATCGATGCGTCCGGCCAGGACGTGCCGGCGGGCCAGCCCGGCGAGATCGCGGTGCGGGCTGCGTTCGTGGTGGTCGGCTACCACGCGGCACCGGAGCTCAATGCGCAGACCTTTCTGGCCGATGGCTGGGTTCGCACGCGCGATATCGGTGTCTTTGACGCGCAGGGCTTCCTGTTCCTCAAGGACCGCAGCTCCGACATGATCGTCAGCGGCGGCTACAACGTCTATCCGAGCGAGGTCGAAGAGGCGTTGCTTGCGCACCCGGCGGTGCGCGAATGCGCGGTGGTCGGCCTGCCCGACGAGAAATGGGTCGAGGCTGTCACCGCCGTGGTGGTGCTTGTGCCGGGCCGTGTCGGCGATGACGCGCTGGCCACGGAGCTGATCAATCAGGTGGCTGCGCAGCTCGCTTCCTATAAAAAGCCGCAGCGTATTTTGTTCGCCGCCGAACTGCCAAAGACGGCGGTGGGCAAGCTCAACCGCCGCGCCCTGCGGGAGAGTCTTCGCGCCGCATCCGACCCTCTGGCTTGACGCGCTGGCCGCTCAGTGCGAAACAAGAGACGGCGAAAACCGTCCGTCGCGAACAGGTCTGTCACACACCCAGGGAGAGAGAAAATGGAGATTCGCAACACTCGCGGGGCCGGCCACTGGCTGGCCGTGGCCACGCTCGCCGCCACAGCCACAGCCGCCGCCATCGGCGCGCAGGCCCAGAAGCGCTACGACGTGGGTGCCAGCGACACCGAGATACGGATCGGCAACACCATGCCGTACTCCGGGCCTGCGTCGGCCTATGGCACCGTCGGCAGGGCCGCAGCCGCCTACTTCCGCAAGATTAATGCCGAGGGTGGCATCCATGGCCGCACGATCACGTTCATCTCGCTTGACGATGCCTACAGCCCGCCGGTGGCCGTGGCGCAGACGCGCAAGCTGGTCGAGCAAGAGAAGGTGTTGATGATTTTTGGCCCGCTCGGCACACCCACCAACGCTGCGACGCAGAAGTACCTGAACCTGAAGAAGGTGCCGCAGCTCTTTGTCAACTCTGGTGCCCACCGCTGGGGCGACCCGCAGAAGTTTCCCTGGACCATGGGCTGGAATGTGAGCTACGTGACTGAAGGGCGCATCTATGCCCAGCAAATCCTGGCGAACCAGCCCCTGGCCAAGGTGGCCGTGCTCTACCAAAACGACGAGTACGGCAAGGACATCGTGCGCGGTTTTCTTGAGGGCATGGGCGACAAGGCCAAGTCGATGGTGGTGGCCCAGGCCAGCTACGAGGTCAGCGATCCCACGGTGGACAGCCAGATCATCAGCCTCAAAAGCTCGGGTGCTGACACCTTGCTCGACTTTTCCCAGCCCAAGTTCGCCGCGCAGGCCATCCGCAAGACGGCGGCGATTGGCTGGCAGCCCGTGCACTACCTGGCCAACGTGTCGAACTCGGTCGCGGCGGCGCTCAAGCCCGCCGGTCTGGCGCATGCGAAGGGCATCATCTCCGCCACCTACCTGCGTGATCCCACCGATGCCCGAGGCAGCCCGGAAGAATCGGCCTTTGCGGCTTTCATGAAGCAGTACTACCCCGAGGGCGACCCGACCGACGCGCTGAACGTGACGGGCTACTCGATGGCGCAGACCCTGGTTCAGGTGCTCCAGCAAGCGGGCGACGACCTGAGCCGGGCGAACATCATGAAGCAGGCCGCCAGCCTCGATATGGCGCTGCCGATGCTCTACCCCGGCATCCGGGTGAAGACCGGCCCGGACAACTTCTACCCGATCACGCAGATGCAGCTGGTCCGCTTTAACGGCACCCGCTACGAGCCGTTCGGCGGCGTGCTCGGGCAGTGACGAACGCTTCGGCCAGCGTGCCGTTGCTGTGTGTGAACGCGGTCTCGGTGCGCTTTGGCGGCATCCTGGCGCTCGACGCGGTCTCCTTCCAGGTCGAGGCCGGCCAGATTTGCGGCCTGATCGGCCCCAATGGGGCAGGCAAGAGCACCGTGTTCAATTGCCTGTCGCGCATCTACGACTGCGGCGCTGGCCACATCGAGTTTGCCGGCCAGCGCATCTCGGAACTGCCCCGGCATCGGATGGCCGGGCAGGGCATTGGGCGCACCTTTCAGAACCTGGCACTGTTCCGAACCCTGACGGCGCGTGAGAACGTGCTGGTCGGTTGCCACTGCCGGCAGCACGCGGGTTTCCTGCGCACGATGCTGCGGCTGCCCGGCGAACGCCGCATCGAGCGCGAGGCGCAGCGGCGGGCGGACGCCATGCTGCGCTTCTTGGGACTGGAGGATGTCGCCGACCGCGTGGTGGCCGATTTGCCGTTTGGCACCCAAAAGCGCGTTGAACTTGGCCGTGCACTCGCGGGCCAGCCCCGTCTGCTGCTGCTCGACGAGCCTGCCTGTGGGCTCAATTACCAGGAGCTTGAGAGCCTGGCGGCGCTGATCCGCGATATCCGCGACAGGTTGGATGTCACCGTGCTGTTGGTCGAGCACCACATGGGCTTGGTGATGGCGATCTCCGACCAGGTGGTGGTGCTGAACTTTGGCCGCAAGATCGCCGAGGGCACGCCCGCCGCCGTGCGCCGGCATCCTGAAGTCATCCAGGCCTATCTTGGGGACGAGCATGCAGCCACTGCTTGAGGTTCAGGGCCTGCACGCAAGCTACGGCGCAACCCGCGTGCTGCATGGCATCGACATGGTTCTGCAACGGGGGTCAATCACTGCGCTGCTCGGCGCCAACGGCGCTGGCAAGACCAGCACCTTGCGCGCACTCTGCCAGATGGAGGTGCGCACCACCGGCTCGATCCGTATCGACGGCGAGCGCGTCGATAGCCTGCCCACCGAACAGATCGTGCGGCTCGGCATGGGCCATGTACCGGATGGACGTGGTACTTTCCTGGCCCTGAGCACCGAGGAGAACCTGCGCCTGGGCGCCTACCTGCGCCGCGACCGCGCGGGTGTTGCCGAGGATTTTGAGCGGGTCTATGGCTACTTTCCGCGCCTGCGTGAGCGGCGTGGCCAGCAGGCGGGCACGCTGTCTGGCGGTGAGCAGCAGATGCTGGCGATCGGGCGGGCGCTGATGTCGCGGCCGCGCCTGCTGTTGCTCGACGAGCCCTCCTTCGGCCTCGCGCCGCTGATCGTGCGCGACATCTTCGAGATCATGCGGCGCATCAACGTCGAGCAGGGCGTATCGATCCTGCTGGTGGAGCAGAACGCGGCGCTGGCGCTGGACATCGCCGACGCGGTCTACCTGCTGGAGACTGGCCGCATCGTGCTGCACGGCACGCCGCAGGAAGTCCGTGCCGATGACGCCGTGCGCCGTGTCTACCTTGGCAATTGAGCATGCCCCCACGCTTGCCACTTCGTGTGCTGCGCTGCCCCCCGAGGGGGCCGCAGCCGCCTTGGGGCGGCCCGGCGGCGTCTGGGCATGCCCCCACGCTTGCCACTTCGTGTGCTGCGCTGCCCCCCGAGGGGGCCGCAACCGCCTTGGGGCGGCCCGGCGGCGTCTGATCTGTAATAACTGTCATGCATGGGCAAGCACCCCCGAACGATGAAACAAGGGACGCGACGACGAGCGCGCCCCCAGTGCAGCCGTGGAGCTGGCTCTGCCAGTCCACCGGGTGCGCCCCTTGAGGGGGAAGTGCCGCAGGCGCGACAGGGGTGGACCAAGTTAACCGGAGCGAACATGGAAGCATTCCTGCATCAACTGCTGGCCGGTCTGGCCACCGGCGGCATTTACGCCAGCGTCGCGCTGGCCTTGGTGATGATTTACCAATCGACCCACCACGTGAACTTCGCGCAGGGCGAGATGGCGATGTTCTCCACCTACATCGGCTGGGCGTTGCTCCAGGCTGGTCTGCCTTATTGGGCTATGTTCGCGCTCACCGTGGGCTTGTCGTTCGTGCTGGGTGCGCTGGTGGAGCGGGTGGTATTCGGCCGCTGCGCGATGCACCGGTGCTGTCGGTGGTGGTCGTTTTCATCGGTCTTTTGATGGTTTTCCATAGCCTGGCCGGCTGGCTGTTCGGCTTCACCATCAAGCAATTCCCCAGTCCGTTTCCGGAGCGTGCCTGGTACGGCTCGATCCGCATGTCGCCGCACGAAGTGGGCTCGATTGGCATCACGCTGGTGGTGATGGCGCTGCTGTTCCTGTTCTTTCGCTTCACGCCGCTGGGTTTGGCGATGCGGGCGGCGGCGCAGAACCCGGCGTCGTCGCGTTTGGTGGGCGTGAACGTCGGGCGGATGCTGATGCTCGGCTGGGGCCTGGCCGGTGCCGTGGGCGCTATCGCGGGCATGCTGGTCGCACCTGTCGTTTTTCTTGACCCCGGCATGATGGGCGGCGTGCTGATCTATGCCTTTGCCGGCGCGTTGATCGGCGGCATCGACAGCCCAGCTGGCGCGGTGCTTGGCGGCTTCATCGTCGGCGTGTTGGAGAACCTGATCGGCACCTACGTGGTTGGCACCGAGTTGAAGTTGACGGTGGCGCTGGTGCTGATCGTTGGCGTGCTGATCGTGCGTCCCAGCGGACTGTTCGGCACGACCACCGTGGTCAAGGTCTAGCCATGAAGCCCATCGCGCGCGCTGTTCCGGCACCCCTTTGGGCCTTGTTGGCGTTGGCCATTGGCTTTCCATTCGTGGCCGAGGGCTATGCCGTGTTCCAGGCGACCCTGGTGCTGTCCTACGCGGTGGCGCTGCTGGGGCTGAACATCGTGACCGGGTACAACGGCCAGATTTCGCTCGGGCACGGCGCCTTCTACGCCCTCGGTGCCTATGCTGCGGCCATCGGGATGGAGCGTTTCGGCATGCCTTACTGGTCGACGATTCCCGCAGCCGGGCTGGTTTGTTTGATGGCGGGCTACCTGTTCGGTTTGCCGGCGCTCAAGCTCGAAGGGCTTTACCTGGCGTTGGCCACGTTCTCGCTCGGTGTCGCGATGCCGCAGCTGTTGAAATACAAACATTTGGAGCCGTGGACCGGCGGTGTCCAGGGCATCGTGCTGACCAAGCCGGATGCGCCGTTCGGGCTTCCCTTCACGCCGGACCAGTGGCTTTATCTGTTCTCGCTGGCCGTCACCGTGCTTATGTTCGTGCTGGCGCGCAACCTGCTGCACAGCGGCGTTGGCCGGGCGATCGTTGCGATCCGAGACCATCCTCTGGCGGCGCAGAGTATGGGCATCGACAGCAGTCGCTACAAGGCGGGGGCCTTCGGTATTTCGGCGATGTACACCGGCATCGGCGGCGCTTTGTCGGCCATTGCGGTGCAGTTTGTTGCGCCCGATTCCTTCACGATGTTTTTGTCCATCTCGCTGCTGGTGGGCGTGGTGGTTGGCGGCGTGGGAACGATTTCGGGCGCGCTGTACGGTGCCCTGTTCATCATGTTCGTGCCGACTGCGGCAGAAAATATCTCGCAAGCCGCGCCGTGGGCCGTCTACGGCCTTGTCTTGATCTTGTTCATGTTCGTGATGCCGGGCGGGGTGGCGCGCTGGCTGGGTGAACGCCGCAAGTCTGGCCAAGCCAGACGGGCCGCCAAAAAAATTCCGGAACATTGAACCTAGAAACCGCAGTTGACCGCTTGTTTTCTTCTGGAGCGCCGCATGGATATTGGATTTTTCTGCTTCGATCACGTTCACCTCTTGGGTGAG
>JAYVXE010000302.1:0-4763 GCA_043785395.1 Burkholderiaceae bacterium
CTGGTAGTCCACCCCAAAATCCCGGCCCACAACGTCCAAGAGCTGGTCCAGTACGCCAAGGCCAATCCGGGCAAGCTCAGCTTTGCCTCCTCCGGCAACGGCGCCTCCTCCCACCTGGCTGGCGTACTGTTCAATATGCGCAGTGGCACCGACATCCAGCACATCCCCTACAAAGGCACGGGCCCGGCGCTCAACGACTTGCTCGGCGGCCAAGTCGCCATGGCCTTCACCGATGTGCTGACCGCCCTGCCCCACGTCAAGTCCGGCAAACTGCGCTTGCTCGGCGTGACCTCGGCCAAACGCTCGCAGGCCACGCCTGAGACGCCGACGCTGATGGAGCAAGGCGTGGATGACTTCGACGTCAGCGTCTTCTTTGGCATCGTCGTACCTGCGGCCACACCCCCCGACGTGGTGAGCCAGCTCAACACAGCCTTTGCCAACGTGCTGCAACAAGCCGATGTGCAAAAAAATCTCAGCGCCCAAGGGCTCGAACCCCCGGCCAGCACGGCACCGTCCGAGCTGGCCAACTTCATGCAAACCGAAACCCGCAAATGGCGCGACGTGATCAAGGTCTCGGGTGCCCAAGTCGACTGAGTCCGCAATACCCACCATGACCCCTAGCAGCAGCAGCACCGGCGCCCTGGCCGGCATCCGCGTCATTGACCTCTCGCGCATCCTCGGTGGCCCTTACTGTGGGCAGATTTTGGGCGACCACGGCGCCGACGTGCTCAAAGTTGAGCCGCCGCAAGGCGATGACACCCGCAGCTGGGGGCCGCCGTTCCAAGGCGGCGTCGCCTCCTACTACCTGGGCTTGAACCGCAACAAGCTCGGCACCCGCCTTGACCTCACCAGCGCCGCTGGGCAGGCCGTGCTGCTCGGCCTGCTCGAAGGCGCCGACGTGCTGGTCGAGAACTTCAAAACCGGCACCATGGAAAAATGGGGTCTGGGCTACGACACGCTGTCCCAGCGCTTTCCGCGCCTGGTGCACTGCCGCGTCAGCGGCTTTGGCGCCGACGGCCCACTCGGCGGCTTGGCCGGCTACGACGCTGCCGTCCAAGCCCTGACTGGCATCATGAGCGTCAACGGCGAGGCGGCGGGCGAGCCGCTGCGCGTGGGCCTGCCGGTGGTCGACCTGGTGACCGGGCTGAACGCCGCACTCGGCGTGCTGCTGGCGCTGCAAGAGCGCAATCGCAGCGGCAAAGGCCAATTCGTCGAAGCCAGCCTGTACGACTGCGGCCTGTCGCTGCTGCACCCGCATGCCGCCAACTGGTTTGGTGACGGCAAAACGCCGGCACGTACCGGCAATGCCCACCCCAACATCTACCCCTACGACGCGTTTGCGACCGCCACCGTGCCTATTTTCTTGGCGGTCGGCAATGACAAACAGTTCGGTATTTTGTGCCAGCACCTGGCGCAGCCCGCGCTGGCCAGCGACCCCCGCTACAGCGCGGCCGGTGCCCGCTCGGTCCACCGCGCAGCGCTGCGCTGCGCACTTGAGCCACTGCTGGGCGCGCACGACGGCGCGTCCCTGGCCCAGACTTTGATGGAACTCGGCGTGCCCTGCGCGCCGGTGCTCAATGTTGACACGGCGCTGCAACATCCGCATACAGCACACCGCGAAATGGTGGTGCACATTGGAGCGGACTACAGCGGCATCGCCTCGCCGATCAAACTGAGCCGCACCCCGGCCAGCTACCGCTTGCCACCGCCCCTGGAGACAACCGAGGCAGCCGCCACAAAAGAGGCCAGCGCAGCGCAGCCGTTAACGTGAAACACCCCTGTCGCGCCTGCGGCGCTCGCCCCCTCAAAGGGTCGCACCCAGTGGCCTGGCAGAGCCAGATCCACGGGTGCACTGGGGGCGGCGCGCTCGTCTCGCGGCGCGGTTTCATCGCTCGGTGGCGCTTGGCCCATGCATGAAAGTTAAACGCAGGCCAAGCAGGCCGCGCAGGCACTTAAAATCGCCATCTTTGTGCCATCCCCACCCCCACCACGTGTCTGAACGCTCTGCCGTATGGCCCCAATACCTCTTGCCGAAAAAGGCACTTACCCATTTGGCCGGGCGCATTGCCTCGGCGCAGGCAGGTGCCGCAACGACGGCACTGATTCGCTGGTTTGTCGCCCGCTACCAGGTCGATATGAGCGAGGCGGCCAACCCAGACATTGCCAGCTACGCCAGCTTTAACGACTTCTTCACCCGCGCGCTGCGCGCCGATGCGCGGCCACGGGCGAGCGCCGCGTGGCAGTGTCCGGTTGACGGCGCAATCAGCCAATTCGGCACGCTGGTCGGTGCGGCGGGCGACCAAATCTTCCAGGCCAAGGGCCACCATTACTCAAGCACGGCGCTGCTGGGCGGCGATGCCGAGTTGGCCGCAAGCTTTCAAAATGGCAGCTTTGCCACGCTTTACCTGAGCCCACGCGACTACCACCGCATCCACATGCCCTGCGCCGGGCGGCTGCACAGTATGGTCTATGTGCCAGGTGCTTTGTTCTCGGTCAACCCCAGCACGGCACGTGCCGTGCCCGGCCTGTTTGCCCGCAACGAGCGGCTGGTCTGCGTCTTTGACGGCCCCCAGGGACGCTTTGCCATGGTCTTGGTGGGTGCCACCATCGTCGGCAGCATCGCAACCGTCTGGCACGGTGTGGTCAACCCGCCGCGCACCCGGCAGCCGCGCCGCTGGCACTACCCAAGCACCGCCAGCGCGGCGCCGTTGGCACCGATCGAACTCCAGCAAGGTGCGGAAATGGGCCGTTTTTTACTGGGCTCAACCGTCGTCATGTTGATGCCGCAGCTAAGCTTCAACCCACATTGGGCGGCTGCGCGTTCGGTACGCCTGGGTGAGGCGATGGCCTCGACCTGAGCCCCAAAACCGGCGCACCTGCGCCCGCCCAAGAATTCTCAACAGCTTAGGACTTTCGCAAAATTGTCCTGGCTAGGAGCCTGTCGGACTTGGGGCGTCGAAAGCGAAAATCGGCCCCAGCGAGGACAGTTTTTGCCGGATTTGCAGGCTCATAGCCCCGCTATGGCCAAAAAGACGGTAAAAAATGGACCGCTGCGGTCGATTTGCAGCCGGCGCTCCCCAAGTCCGACAGGCTCCTAGGCATTTTTCCGCAGACAGTACATCCAGTACGGCTGGTCAAAAGAACAACGCTAGGGCGGTTTTGCGTAAGTCCTACAGCTATAAAACCTGTAGCAAAATATATTTTTTTGCTATAGTCTGGGCAGCTGCACCTGTGCTGCCCAAGCCCATCCCACCCAGAGCTTTTCGCTCTGCGCTGTGTTTGGGCCTTGGCTGATATTTTTTACCATTGAAACCAAGGAGATATTCGCCCATGAGTTCCAAAGACAACGTGGCGGTCTACCAACTGCTGACCCTGCTCGAATCGCGCTATGCCATGCGCGTTTTGTGGGCCTTGCGCGACGGCCACCACCAAACCTTTCGCCTGCTGCAAGACAGCGTCGGCGGCATTACCCCCAACACCCTGAACACCCGCATCAAAGAGCTGCGCGAAGCCGGCCTGCTCACCCATGACAGCCAAGGTTACAGCGTGACGCTGTCGGGCACCGACTTGCTCAAACGCCTGAACGACTTGCATGCCTTTGCCAACAAATGGGTGGCACGCCAAAACGCCAAAGACACGGAATAAGTTCTTTGCAAAGCCCTGCACGCGGCCAAACCGCTGGCAGGGCTTTTTGACGGATTTTTTAAACAAAAACAAGCATTTACGCTTATACAGCAAGCGCTTGCAGCTATTAATTTAATAGCAATTCTTTCATTACCAAGGATTTCTCATGGCATTCACAACGACAAACAGCGGCCTGCAATACGAAGACAACTGCCTCGGCGAGGGCACCGAAGCCTGCAAGGGCCAAAGCGTCACCGTGCATTACACCGGCTGGCTCTACAACGACGGCGTGCCCGGCACCCAGTTCGACTCCAGCCGTGACCGCAATGATCCCTTCGTCTTTTCCCTGGGCGCCGGCATGGTCATTCGCGGCTGGGATGAGGGCGTGCAAGGCATGAAAATTGGCGGCCAGCGCACGCTGATCATCCCGGCCGCCTTGGGCTACGGTGCACACGGTGCAGGCGGCGTGATTCCGCCCAATGCCACGCTGAAGTTTGATGTTGAACTGCTCGGCGTCAAGGCTTAACCACAGGGCTGTCCCATTAAAAAACGTATACACGCGCTCCTAAAACGATAGCTCTTTTAGGATTAAACCGAGATACCCCAGCACGTCATAGCGAAATTTCAAGAGCACTTTGACAAACGGGAGGATCCACGCATAGATCGCCACAAGCTGTACCCGCTGACGGAAATCATTAGGACTTACGCAAAACCGCCCTAGCGTCGTTCTTTTTTCTTGCCGTACCAGGTGTACTGTCTGCGAAAAAATGCCTAGCCAGGGCGGTTTTGCGTAAGTCCTCATCATGTTTGTGCTCTTGTGCGGCTCGGTATGCGGCTCGGTATGCGGGGCAGCGAGTGGGCGGGATTTCGTGATGTTGGGTGGAGAGAGGCTGGATTTTTTGCGAACCCAACTCCCCTTTGCGTCGGGGATACCCTGCAAAAACACGTTCTCACGGGTCTGTCCTCGACCTATCTGGTTCGCCGGAACGGCGCCCTCTCTGTTGGTGTGCATTCGTCTCCCTCCTTTGGTCTTGCGGGATACGGCAGTGGGCACCGCTTTTTCCGCTTCAACCCTTTGGAGCTCGTATGCACGCAACCCCTCTCTCTCTACAACCGCCATTGAAAACTCAAGGGCCTTG
>JAYVXE010000303.1:0-4745 GCA_043785395.1 Burkholderiaceae bacterium
CTGCCTCGTTCCCAGCCGTCGCCAGCCTGTGGCGGTGGTTATCACAGCTTCAATTTTTCACAGACCCGCTGGTCTGTGGCTTCACCATGCGTCTTGACCAAGCTCCCCACTTCACCCTCCAGTCCCATAGCGGTAACCATCTCGTTCTCCACTGCACCGGTGGCGCTGTCGCCCATGTCTGGGTGTTGGAAGAAGACATCGTGCGGGTGCTGGTGCTGCCAAAAGGCCAGCTGCACATGCCGCGCAGCTGGACGGTGGCGCCAGGGCTGAGTGATATTCCGGTCGAGGGCCGCGACCGCTTTGACGTAAGTGGCTTCTCGCTGCCCACGTTTGCGCTGACGCACGATGCTGAGCAGCTGCAGATCACCACCAGCGCCGTGCGCCTCACCATCGCGCTGCAAGGTTTCTTCTGCCGCTGGGAAGGCCTGCACCAGGGCGCCTGGCGCACCACGGCGGCAGACCGCCCCACCCAGGCCTACAACTTCGGCTGGTGGGACGAGAAGGTCTACCACTACCTGCAGCGCGAACGCGGCGAGATGTACTTCGGCCTGGGCGAACGTGCGGGGGATGCCAACCGCGCCGGCCAGCGCTACCGCATGCAGAACCTCGACCCCATGGGTTACAGCGCGCTGCGCACCGACCCGCTGTACAAACACATTCCGTTCTACATCACCCGCAAACCGGTGAATGGCGGTGAAAAAGACGCCGGCCTCACCTTCGGCCTGTTCTACGACACCCTGTCCGACTGCAGCTTCGACATGGGCCGCGAGATGGACAACTACCACGGCCACTACCGCTACTTTGTGGCCGACCATGGTGACCTCGACCTGTACTACATCGCCGGTGCCGACGCCGCCGCCATCACCCGGCGCTACACCTGGCTGACCGGCACACCGATCTTCCCGCCGCGTTTTGCGCTGGGCTACTCGGGCTCGACCATGACCTATACCGATGCACCCAACGCGCAGGAGCGTATGGGTGAGTTCATCGCCCGCTGCACCGAACACGACATCCCCTGCGACTCGTTCCACCTGTCCTCGGGCTACACCTCCATCGGCCCGGGCCGCTACGTCTTCAACTGGAACCACGACAAGTTCCCCGACCCCGCCGCCTTTGTACAGAGCTACCTCGACCACGGCGTGCGCCTGGTGCCCAACATCAAGCCCGCCCTGCTGCGTGACCACCCCCAATTTGACGCCGCGCAGCAGGCCGACCTGCTGGTCAAAGACCCCGACGGCCAGCCCACCGCCGTGCAGTTTTGGGACGGCACCGGTGCCTACCTCGACTTCACCAACCCCGCCACCATCGCCTGGTGGAAGCAGCAGGTGACCGAGCAACTGCTGCAGTACGGCATCCCCTGCACCTGGAACGACAACAACGAGTTCGAGGTCTGGAGCGACAAGGCGCAGGTGCACGGCTTTGGCACAGCCCGCGCCATGTGCGAGGCGCGCCCGCTGCACACCCTGCTGATGGTCCAGGCATCCCACGCCGCGCAGACCGCGTTTGCGCCCGACGAGCGCCCCTACCTGGTGTCGCGCTCGGGCGCGGCCGGCATGCAGCGCTATGTGCAGACCTGGTCGGGCGACAACTACACATCGTGGGAAACGCTGCGCTACAACATCCGCATGGGCCTGGGCCTGGCCATGTCGGGCGTGTCCAACACCGGCCACGACATCGGCGGTTTCTCCGGCCCCGCACCCAGCCCCGAGCTGCTGGTGCGCTGGGTGCAACACGGCATCTTTTTGCCGCGCTTTAGCATCCATTCATGGAACGACGACCAGACCGTGAACGAACCCTGGATGTACCCCGCCGTCACCCCGCAAATCCGCGGCCTGATCGTCCTGCGCTACCGGCTCATGCCCTACCTGTACGACCTGGTGTGGCGCTACCACAGCGCCTACGAGCCCATCATCCGCCCGACCTACCACGACTTCCCTGAAGACCTGCGCTGCCTGGAAGAAAACGACGACATGCTGGTAGGTGCCAACCTGCTGTCCGCCGCCGTGGTGGAGCCCGGCCAGACCGAGCGGCGTGTGTGGTTGCCGGGTAAAGGAGACGGCACGGGTGGCTGGTACGACTGGCATACAGCCCAACACTACAAGGCCGGCCAGGAAATCACCCTGCAAGCCCCGCTGGACGGCGCACCGCCGCTGCTGGCGCGTGAAGGCTGCGCGATTCCTACCAACGACGGGGCCATCCACTTCGGCAAGGTCGAAGACGTGCGCGGGTTCCAGATTTTCCCGTTCGTGGGCGAGGGCGCGTTTGAGGCCACCTGCTTCGAGGACGATGGGCATTCGCGGATTGGCAGCGGCAAGGGTGCTGGCCAGGGGCAGTGGAAGCTGCAGGTGAACTGCACTGCGCAGGCTGTGCAGATCAGTGTGTTGCGTGAAGGTGTGCAGGCATTGGGGCAGAGTCGGGTGCAGTTGCGGGTGCCTGCGGCCGATACGCGTGGTGTGAGTGTTGCCAACGCCGCGGTGTTGGAAGACAGCGTGCAAGGCGGGTGGCGCTATTTGACCGTTCAGCTCTGACCAGTTGTATGTATGGAGTCCAATGGCATAGCCAACCGAAGGCTCTCGCGATACTGCTCCGCTGGGGCAGCATGGATGACCTCCACCACGGCATCGTAGTTCACCCGAATCACGGACTCGATCTCCTTGAGGTCGGCTCGAAAGAACTCCTTGCGCCCATTGACCTTGTTTAGCCTGCCAATAGCGAAATGGGCGTGGAGCTTGGCTTCCAGAGCCGGGGCATTGTCGGAAAACACCAGGGCATGCACATCGAAGCGGAATGGGACGGATGCATCCCCCAGTTCGTCTACCCGGTCCATCGGCTCTAAGCGCCGAGTCATCCCGATCTTGAAAACGCCTTCTCCAAAAGCGCCAATGTTGGATATCACGTAGACGTAGCCAGCTCGGGCGTTCTGCTCGCGGTAGTCGAGTTGCCGTTCCTCTTCATCGAGCTTGCTATTTTGGCTGGAAAGCTCATCGATCCGAGTCTGCAGATCGTCTCGCTCTTGCTGATCGTTTGCAGCACTGAGCCGCAATTGCAACTTCTGGAGGGCACCGGTGAAGTGGCGACGCTCTTTTTCGATCTTGGCACGCGCCTCCCGAATTTCCTTTTCGAGCTTTTCTTGCTCGCGTTGGTCTTCCCTCGCCTGCCGGGCTGCCTCCTTTTCTTCCTGACGCCTCACCTGGTACTCGTGTGCCAGATACAGTTCCTGCAGCTTGCGCTCCAGGACGATGTCTTTCCAAAAGATACTGGTAGCGTTCAGTAGCTTGTTGCAAGTCTCGAAGGAGCGTCGAATGCGCTCTTCCATTTTCTCCAGGTTGCTGAACTTGACGTTGTCAATGCAATACTCGCTCTCGCTGTTGAATGACCGCAACGCCAGCTTCAATGCATCCTTGCGCAATTTCTTCCACTGGGCTTTGGTGAGGTCGCCAGCGGGAAGGTCCAATTCATCCACCCCTGCACTTAACCCTCTGGCGGTTGTCTTCTGATCTTCTCGAATCTCATCAAGTCGATTCTTGTAGTCAATGCTGTTCGTGAATTGGTACTTGGGTTCATAGAGCGCAAACGACTCTAGTTGAATGATGTCCTCGGCGCCCAAAATCTGTTGCTGGACCGCCTGCAGCTGGGAACGTGCCGCTTCCAAATCATTCTGCGTTGTCGCGACCTGGGCTTGGACACTGGCAAGCCGTGTCTCTTCGATCTGAATCTGCTTTTTCACCGCAAGCAGATCCAGCAACCCGATCTCCCGAGTCTTTGCTTCCAGATCGTCGTACGTGGTCTGCAGCGCTTGGATATCGGCTTGGGATTGTTGTCTGTGGGACTGCAATTCGGCTTCCAGCCGAGCAGCGTTCGCCTTGTTTTCCGGACCTTTGAAATAGTCGCCCAATGCCATATTCTCTCCCTCGCCCGCTCTACTGCTGGCATGCTTGTCTCAGGATTATTGTTTCTCCCCGCCCTTTGTCAGCTTGGTGACTTGCGTATGGCGGCGACCCTTGTCCTTATTCTTACGAATTGACGGTCGACTCCCGCGGCTGCTACAACCGCCCCGCGTTGATATCTGCCCGCAGCAGATCGTTCGCACGACTTTGCCAGCCACGCCCTGTGGCCTTTAGCGCCTCCAATACGTCCGCATCGAAGCGAATGGTGGTGGACACCTTGGCATTGGCCTTCACCGTGCCGACCGGGCGGCCCCGCTTGCGCGCGGCAATCTGCTCTGGTGTGTGCACGGCAGCGTACTCGCCGCGCACGGCCTGGCCCACGCTGCGCAGCAGAGCGGCCTCGAACTCCAGCACTTCAGGGTCTTTGGTTTTGGGCATCGAACTTCTCCTTGATGGCCTTCAGTACATCGGGGCTGATGTTGTCAAACTTGGCCTTGGCATAGACCAAGAGCAGGACGACCTCGCCACGTTCGTTGCGCGTGAAGTAGATCACCCGCGCACCGCCGCGTTTGCCCATCCCCGCCCGAGCCCAGCGCACCTTGCGCAGGCCACCAGAACCGGGAATGACATCACCAGCTTCGGTGTTCACTGCGATCCAGCTGACGAAGTCAGCACGTTCTTCATCAGTAGGACTTACGCAAAACCGCCCTGGCGTCGTTCTTTTGACCAGCCGTACTGGATGTACTGTCTGCGGAAAAAGGCCTAGGAGCCTGTCGGACTTGGGGAAGCGCCGGCTGCAAATCGACCGCAGCGGTCCATTTTTGGCTTCGCCGCTCTTCGAGAACACCGTATTTTTGA
>JAYVXE010000304.1:0-4738 GCA_043785395.1 Burkholderiaceae bacterium
TTCATGAATCCCATTATAAAGTATATTTTTGAAATTTGAACTAAATTTGTTTACCCCTTAGTAAATGAGGGTGGGGCTTTAAATGAAAATTCAACTACAAAAAAAATATTTGAAAAAATTTATCAAAATAAAAGTTGGTCAGCTGGCGAGTCTGTTAGTGGGCCTAGTTCAACAATGGCAAGAACCGTCGATATAAGACGTGAGTTACCAAGAATAGTTGAAAAATTCGGATTTAAAGTTTTCTTGGATGCTCCGTGTGGTGATTTAAATTGGATGCAAGAATTATTGATTCGTGGTTTCTTTGATAAGTATATTGGTTGTGATATAGTTTTTGATTTGATTGTACGCAATGGTGAAAAATTCAAGGGCAATAGAAATATTTATTTTTATTGTTTGGATTTGTTGAAAAATGATTTGCCGGTGGCGGATGTGATGATGTGCCGAGATTGTTTGTTTCATTTTTCGTATGCTGATACGAAGTTATTTTTAAATAACTTTATAAAGTCTGGAATTAAATTTTTACTAACAACGACGCATATTAACAAGGATAATTTTTCCAATAAAGATATTATTACGGGAAATTGGCGTTGGATGGATTTGTTTTTGGAGCCTTATGGGTTTAATTTGGATCCGTTTTATAGGTTTAATGACGGTGTTGATCGGGAGATGTGTTTGTGGTCGCGTCAACAAATCATTGATATAAATAATAAATTTTTAATTTCTTAAAATGCTGCTTATTAGTTGATTTCATGAAAATTGCCATCGCCGGAACCGGCTACGTAGGCCTCTCCAATGCCATCCTCATAGCCCAAAACCACCAGGTCATAGCCTTGGACATTGACGCGGCCAAGGTGGCACAGCTCAACCAGCGGCAGTCACCCATTGCCGACCCGGAAATCGAAGCCTATCTGGCGAAGCCGGGATTGCATTTTCGCGCCACGCTCAGCCCGCATGAGGCTTTCATTGATGCCGACTTCGTCATCATCGCCACGCCCACCGACTACGACCCCGTCAGCAATTATTTCAATACAACATCCGTCGAGTCGGTCATTCGCGATGTGATGGCCATCAACCCCCATGCAGTAATGGTGATCAAGTCCACCGTCCCCGTTGGTTTCACCGAGCGCATGCGGCGTGAGCTGGGCTGTGGTGAGCGGCTTTTGTTCTCGCCTGAGTTTTTGCGCGAGGGCCGGGCCTTGTATGACAATTTGCACCCTTCGCGGATTGTGGTGGGCGGCGCAGCTGTGCCTGCGCGTGCTTTTGCCGATTTGCTGCTGCAAGGCGCCATCAAGAAAGATGTGCAGGTGTTGCTGACCAACAGCACCGAGGCCGAGGCCATCAAGCTGTTTGCCAATACCTATTTGGCGATGCGGGTGGCCTACTTCAATGAATTAGATTCGTATGCGGCCGCCCATGGCTTGGATGCGCGCCACATCATTGAAGGCGTGTGCCTTGATCCGCGCATTGGCAGCCATTACAACAATCCTTCTTTCGGTTATGGCGGCTATTGCCTGCCCAAGGACACCAAGCAGCTGCTGGCCAATTACCAGGATGTGCCGCAAAACCTGATGCGGGCCATTGTGGATTCCAACAGCACGCGCAAGGATTTTGTGGCTGCCGATATTCTGAAGCGCAAACCCAAGGTTGTGGGGATTTACCGCTTGGTGATGAAGGCGGGTTCGGACAATTTCCGCGCCAGCAGTGTGCAAGGCATCATGAAGCGCATCAAGGCCAAGGGGGTTGAGGTGGTGGTGTACGAGCCGGTTTTGCAAGACGATACATTTTTCAATTCTGTGGTGGTGCGCAGTCTGGATGCCTTTAAGCAGCGCGCCGATGTGATTGTGGCGAACCGCTTAACGGATGATTTGGCCGACGTGGCGCACAAGGTGTATACGCGTGATTTGTTTGGCCAAGATTGAGCGTGCGCGCAGGCGGGAATGCTTGCTGAATGGACAAGGTGAATGTGGCTGTGAATGTGGCTGTGAAGGCGCCTATGAAATATGACGCTGTGCACCAGCCCGCTTTGGCGCTGCACTCCCGCTACGGCTTTGGGCGTTTCCAGGTGTGGACGTCGGCGGCGGATTATGTGTTCCGTGATGCCTTGTTGCCGGGCGTGGTGCGCGTTGCCGCGTCTGAGTTTGCCGGCTTGGCGGGTCAGGCTTTGGCGCAGGCATTTTTTATCCGGGGTTTTGTCCGCGCTGCCTACGGCGCGGCGCTGCCGGTGGCGGCTGCGCCGCGTAGCCGGGATGACCATGTGTTTTGGCAGTTTCCCTGCCGCACCGAGGGCGCGGCCTGGGAGATGCATACGGCGCTGCGCCAGCCGGTGCATGCAGTCTTGCCGCAGCCGGTGCGGCTGACGCAATCGGGAGATGGTGTGCTGCATGTGTACGTGGGTCTGCCCTGGGCGACGTGGATTGACAAGGCGCGCAAGTCCGCCTGGGGGCCGCTGGGGCCGGTGGCGATGCAGTACCAGTTGCAGCTTTTGCGCCTGCGTTTGTCGGGTTTGCGCCAGGCTTTGGCGGCCTTGGGGCTGGGTTTGCGGCTGCACACGGTGTGCCAGCATATTTACTGGCAAGACTTGCTGGCGGTGTGGCAGCGTTTGGGGCTGACGGATGTGTGGCTTTCGCACTGTCCGCAGGCTGGGGACAGGGCTGCGATGGCGGCGGCGGCGTCTTTGGCCTTGCACCCGTGGTCACTGTTTGCCGTCAATGTAGAAGACCCACAGCGCCGCGCTGGTTTGGTGCTGGGGCGTGACCCGGCTGCGCGTTCGGTGTTGGCCTCTTTTGTCGGTGCGCATGCGCAGCACTACCTCAGCGATATTCGCCTGCGCTTGCAGTCTTTGGCCGGGCTTGCGGGTTTTGTGGTGCAGCTCACCGGCCAATGGCATTTTGAAGATGTGGTGTACCAGCACCAGATTGCCGGTGCGCCTTTGTCGGGTGGCGCTGATGCATCGGTTGCCAGCTACAACAGTTTGTTGTCAGATTCGGTCTTTGCCCTGTGTCCAGCGGGAGCCGGGGCCAATACCCTGCGCCTGTGGGAGGCCTTGGCCGTGGGGGCCATTCCGGTCTTGCTGGGGCCGCCGCCGGTCTTGCCTTGTGGTGGTTCTTTGCCTGGGCTTGATTGGGAGCGCATTGTCTTGCGGGTGCCTGATGCACAGTTGGCGCAATTGCCGCAGTTGTTGCAAGCCATGCCTTTGGCCGAGCGACGCCAGAGGCAGCAGTGGGGCATGCAGGCGTATGCGCAGGTGAAGGCGCAGCGCTGTTTTTAAATCCGGACTTACGCAAAACCGCCCTGGCGTCGTTCTTTTCCCTTGCCGTACTTGGATGTACTGTCTGCGGGAAAATGCCTAGCCAGGACAATTTTGCGTAAGTCCTGTTGAGGTTCATTCCATGCACATTCTCGTCACCGGTGGTGCCGGCTACATCGGCTCCCACACCTGTTTGCAGCTGCTGGAGCGCGGCGACCAGGTCACGGTTTTGGACAATTTCAGCAACAGTTCGCCCGAGTCTTTGCGCCGGGTTGCGCAGTTGGCGGGGCGGGCCTTGCCCTGGGTGCAGGCCGATGTCTGTGATGCTGCGGCATTGGCCGCAGTATTTGCCGGCCAGCGTTTTGATGCCGTGGTGCATTTTGCCGGCCTGAAGGCGGTGGGCGAGTCGGTGGCCAAGCCGCTTTGGTATTACCAGAACAATGTTGCCGGCACGCTCACGCTGTTGCAGGCAATGCAGCAGGCGGCGGTGAAGACGCTGGTGTTCTCATCTTCTGCCACGGTGTACGGTGATCCGCAAAAGCTGCCTATTGCCGAGGATGCGCCGCGCAGCGCGACCAATCCTTATGGTCAAAGCAAATTGATGGCCGAGGACATGCTGGCCGATATGTGTGCCGCAGATCCGCAGTGGCGGGTGGCGCGCCTGCGTTATTTCAATCCGGTGGGCGCGCACCCAAGCGGTTTGATCGGTGAAGACCCGCTGGGCATTCCCAATAACCTTATGCCGTTTATCAGCCAGGTGGCCTGCGGCCGGCGTGCGCGGCTGAATGTGTTTGGCGCTGACTATGCAACGCCAGACGGCACGGGCGTGCGCGACTATATCCATGTGATGGATTTGGCCGAGGGGCATTTGGCGGCCCTGCAGTGCTTGGCCGCCGAGCCAGCCGGGGTTTTGCACACGGTCAATGTGGGCTGCGGGCACGGGGTTTCGGTGCTGGAGATGGTGGCTGCGTTTGAGCGTGCCAGTGGCCGCGCCGTGCCTTACCAGTTGGTGGCGCGCCGCCCTGGGGATGTGGCAAGCTGTTATGCCAATCCGGCCTGGGCGCAGGCCTTGCTGGGTTGGCGTGCCACGCGTGGTGTCGATGCAATGTGTGCCGATACCTGGCGCTGGCAGTCGGCGAATCCGCAGGGCTACCGGTAGCGGTGGCGGTGGGTGGAGGGGCGCATTTGCGCAATAAAAACCAACTAGGTTAAAGTCCGCCCGTGGAAAAACGAACCCCGCATTGTCGGCTGGCCGTGGTCAAAGCCTTGGTAGAGGCTGGCAATGTACGTGCTACACGCACAGCCAGGATCGGGGCCACTGCGTTGGGGCTGGGGTTGGCTGACATGCTGGCGGTGATCATGGCGCTGACGGCAGCGGATTTTTACAAGAGCATGAGTAACTACTCAGGTCACGGCATGCAGTGCGCTTTTGTTTTACCCCCTCTCCCTCTGGGAGAGGGTTGGGGTGAGGGCCAGCAAGCCACAAAACAA
>JAYVXE010000305.1:0-14645 GCA_043785395.1 Burkholderiaceae bacterium
AATGAACTGCGCATACGTTCAAGCGTCGAACTGCCGATGCCATGGAGTTCTCAGTCCGGAACCATCTATTCATTCGATGGTCTCTCGGCGCCACACGACCACGTTGCCATTCGTTTCGGAGAGCCCTGCGAATCTCCGCTTGTGCGAATCCATTCGGAGTGCTTGACCGGGGATATCTTCGGATCCCAACGTTGTGATTGTGGGCCACAACTGCGCGAAGCGATGCAGCGTCTCGGCGATGCTGGTGGCTATCTTTTCTATTTGCGCCAAGAGGGACGTGGGATCGGGCTGTACGCGAAGCTAGACGCCTACTTGCTCCAAGACACCGGCATGGACACATTCGAAGCGAATCGTCACTTGGATCATCCTGACGACGCCCGGGACTTCACCGTTGCAGCAGCAATGCTTCGAGCACTGAACATCAGGCGCTGTCGGCTTCTGACCAACAACCCAGACAAGATGGCGGCGCTTCGCGCTGGTGGCATCGTCGTGGACGCCAGCCTCCCTACAGGGGTCTTCGCAACATCCCACAATTATCGTTACTTGCTTGCGAAAGTACGTGAAAAGCACCACGCCATCCAGCTACCCACTGAATACTGGTCGGAGGACGCTTCATGAGACATTTCGCACCGATCAGTGGCATCGCCACTTGGAACGAATCCTATGTCGCCACCGCGGGCTACGACAATCAACTCATCTTGTGGGATGCGAAGCAGAGGCAACCACTGCAGCGCGTCTTTCACGACCATCTGGCCAACCAATGCGCCTTCAGCCCGGATGGGGGCTTTCTGGTGAGTGCCAGCAGCGATTGCTCGGCACGTATCTGGGCGATGCCGACCCTACGTCTCGTGGCAGCGCTTGTTGGTCATAGCGATGATGTCGAAATGGCAATTTTTCGCCCAGATGGGAAGAGGGTGGCGACCTGCTCCCGCGACCACACCGTCCGCGTGTTTGATCTCTCAGGGCGCTGCATGCACATTCTCGAAGGCCATACCGCGGATGTGATCTCGATTTGCTGGTCTGCGGGTGGACGCGAGCTCGTTTCAAGCAGCGACGATGGAACGATTCGGCGCTGGGATGCGGAGCGAGGTGTTCATGTGGAAAGCATCGATCTCACGGGTGTTGAGACCGACACGGTGGCCGTAGCGAGCGACGGAACTCTATTTGCCGGTGACGACGAAGGTGAACTGACGATCCTTGATGTTTACGGCAGGCGCTCCTTGCAAGCCCATGCCGCGGGAATCAAGCGCGTGGTATGGGACGACGAGCAGCGGCGACTAGTTAGCCTTAGCTACGACCGCTCGGTGATTCTGTGGCAGTACACAGGCGGCCGGCTGGAGCAGATCACGAAAAGCTCGCTGCCCAGCATTGTGTGGCCCCGCAGTTGCGCATTCCTTGGGTTGGACCGAATTGCTTTTGCCACATTTGGCACATGTTATGCAGAGTGGAACCATCGCTCAGACGAATGGCATTTGAATGACATCGAATCCGCGATCAGCTTGAACGCCGTTGTCGTGCATCACGAGCAGGTTTATTCGATAGGTGACGGGGGGACGCTCGCGATTGATGGGCAACCCGGTACGCGCATTGGCAGCCTCTGCAATTTTCTTTTGCCGCTGGGCGAGCACGTCCTGACGGGGGGGCAGATGGGGCGGCTCTACGACGCCGTCACAGGAAAATCGCTGCATCAGCACCGATCGCCGTTGAACTGCGGGGCGGTATTTCGCAAAGACGGCATCGCGTATGCGGCCATCGGCACATACACCGGAGAGGCACTGATTTTCAGGACAAATGAGCGAGGCGGCGTGGAGCATGTCGCCGACGTCCGCCTGCATGACAACGCCATCAAGGGGTTGGCAGCTGACGAGAAATACCTCTTCAGCGTTTGTGCGTCAGCCGCGGCCGCCTTCCACCGGATATCCGACTTTAGTCTGGATAAGCATGTTCCACATGCACACACGCGCATCGCCAATGGGTGTGCAGCAGTTGACGGCGGATTCGCCAGCGTCGGCAGGGATCTCAAACTTCGACTGTGGCTTGCCGGCAAGGAGGAAGTCTTCGACAGCCCGCATCACCATTCGATCAAATGTATTGGCGTTTCTCCGGACCGGGGATTGATCGCCACTGGCAGCTACGGCGGGTCCATCGCACTGTTCGATGTCAAAAACCGCCGCTGGACTCAGCAGCGGCGACCGACGAGCAGCGGAATTTCGTGCATCACTTATGTCCCTGAACTGGGCAACTTCATTGCGAGCTCATACGACGGACATCTCTACGTCGTGGGCGCAGGGGGGCGATATGCTTTCTGAATGCGCTCGCGACCGGCCCCTGGCACCGTCTAGATGGCGCCTGCGCCCAATGCCGCAGCATCAATGGCTGATCATCCAAGGCCGTTGGGACGCAAACATCTTGGCACCGTTGGCGGCTGTGGTGGTGTTCGTGTTGCGCCGCGTCGGCGCGCAACAGCCGCAGCCGCTGGGGTGCGCCAGGCGCGGGTAGTTGCCGTCACGCGACGAATGCGGTGCATGGCGCGCGCGCTCGTTGGTGTCCAGCGCTTGGCGCGTCGCCGGGCTGAGGTAGGCCAGCCGCGCTGCACCGGCCAGCACCCGTGGCGCGGGTGCGCAGCAGCGCGGGCAGGCGCAGACGGCATCGCGCTCGGCGATGCGGCGCAGGGCCTCAAAGCTGCCGCAGGCCGGGCAGTCGTAGTCGTAGGTGGGCATGGCTGCGCCTAGCGGTCGGGTGACAGCGGCAGATCGACGCTGCCGTCGAGGTGCCGGGTCGGCCCGGCCGCGCTGGGGTTGATGTCGAACGCAAAAATCTCGGTCGGCAGCCACAGCGTGGCGCAGGCGTTGGGGATGTCGACCACGCCGCTGAGGTGGCCTTGCACGGGCGCTGTGCCGAGGATGGAGTAGGCCTGGGCTCGGCTGTAGCCGAATTTGGTCAAGTATTCGATGGCGTTCAGGCAGGCTTGGCGGTAGGCAACGTTCATGTCCAAATAGTGTTGGTGGCCCTGTTCGTCGACCGAGATGCCTTCAAAAATCAGGTAGTCCTGGTAGTTGGGCTTGACCACGCTGGGCTTGAAAATTGGGTTCTTGATGCCGTACAAGGCCATCCCGCCCTTGATCAGCTGCACCCGCATGTGGACCCAACCGGCCATCTCGATGGCGCCGCAAAAAGTAATCTCACCGTCGCCTTGGCTGAAGTGCAGGTCGCCCACGCTCAGGCCCGCACCGTCGACATAGACGGGGAAGAAGACCTTGGCACCGCGCGACAGGTCTTCGATGTCGCAGTTGCCGCCGTGCTCACGCGGCGGCACGGTGCGAGCGCCCTCGGCGGCGGCTTGGTCGCGCGCGGCGCCGCTGAGTTGGCCCATGTGCGCCGTGCTGGCCAGCGGTGGATTGGCCAGCGGCGGCACGCGCTGCGGCGCCGTGGCGATCAGGCCTGCCTCGCGCTGGTTCCAGGTCTCCAGCATGGCTTTGTCGGGCAGGCAGCCGATCAGCCCAGGGTGGATCAGCCCGGCAAATTCGACGCCTGGGATGTGGCGGCTTTGGGTGAACATGCCGTTGAAATCCCAAATCGACTTTTGCGCTTGCGGGAAGTGGTCGGTCAAAAAACCACCACCGTTTTGCTTGGAGAAAAAGCCGTTAAACCCCCACAGGCTGTCAGCCCGGGTGCCAATGTCGAGCAAATCGACCACCAAGAGATCGCCGGGCTCGGCCCCGCGCACGCCAATCGGGCCGGACAGAAAGTGCACGATGCTGAGGTCAATGTCGCGGATGTCGTCGGCGCTGTCGTTGTTTTTGACAAAACCGCCGGTCCAGTCGTAGGTCTCCACAATGAAGTCGTCGCCCGGCTGGACCCAGCTCGCCATCGGAATGTCGGGGTGCCAGCGGTTGTGGATTTTTTCGTTCTCGTAAGGGGATTGGTTCAGGTCTACTTTGACCAGGGTTGCAGGCATGGTTTGTCTCCTTTCAGTGGTTTTCTGAGGGCTTGCGTGCAAGCGCCCTGGGCCATCTGTCCACCAGCTGTACGGGGGCACGATTTACGCAAAAACCAGCGCTAGCGTACGGACAGCGAAAAAATGCCAGGCCAGGACAATTTTGCGTAATTCCTATTTTTGCAAGCGCGTGCTGTGCTGCACGCCGGTGCAGTATCGCCAACGGACTTGGTGTTGTCCAATCGAATCTGTACATTGTTGTTATCAAAAATCATAGCAAGCCGCGCCAAAAATGAAAGGGCTGAAGCCGGTGCGCCAGGTGTTCCGTGCTTGCACATGCTAGGTCGCGCTAGGCCGCGCCACGCCCTTGCACAGGGGGTGGCGCGGCAGGTTCGGGGGGTGGTGCTAGGCTGGGTTCAGGCAGAAATTAGCCAAGAAGTAGCCAAGAAGTAGCCAAGAAGTAGCCGGAAATCAGCCGGAAATTTCGCCTAACCCAAGGGTTTTCCTGAGGTTGTGCGCCAGACCTGGGGCCTAGAATGCGTTTCAAGTCATACGACAACTGATGACTTGCTACTGCGCAATCTTTCCCTTTTTCAACCTGAGGTAGCCGCGATGAACACCAATCTATGGAGGCCGCTGGGCCGCCGCAGCCGGGCCCTGCACTGCCGTCGGCCATCGCCCGTGCAGGGCGCAAGCGGAGATGTGCCACATGTATGAGAACAAACGCATCGGTTTTTTGTTTGTCTTGCCGTTTGTGATCGGTGTGCTGTGCTTCAAGCTCTTTCCCTTTGTGATGAGTTTTGCCCTGAGTTTCACGCAGTACGATGTGATCAATCCGCCGGTCTATATTGGGCTGGAAAATTACGAAGAGCTTTTTACCAAGGACCCGCTTTTTCATAAATCCTTGGGCGTGACCATGACCTTTGTCATGTTGTCGGTGCCACTGCGCGTGGGGTTTGCACTTTTTATTGCCCACGTTCTTAATTTTAAGCTGCGTGGGATTAATTTTTTTCGTTCTGCATTTTATCTTCCTTCTATTTTGGGCGGCTCCATTGCAGCGGCAGTGATGTGGAGATTTATTTTCTCACAAAATGGTTTGGTGAATATTGCGCTGGCCAAGTTTGGGCTGGAGCCGGTGGCCTGGCTGGCAGATGAGCAGTATTCGCTCTGGACTGTGATTTTGCTGTTCACCTGGCAGTTCGGCTCGGCGATGGTGATTTTTTTGGCGGCGCTGCTAAACGTACCAACCGCGCTCTACGAGGCGGCTGAAATTGATGGTGCCTCTAAGTTCAGACAGTTCATCAGCATCACGGTGCCACTCATTACGCCGGTTATTTTCTTTAATATGATCATGCAAATGGTGCATGCCTTCCAAGAATTCAATGGGCCGTATATGATTACCGAGGGTGGGCCATTGCATTCCACCTATGTGTTGTCGCTGTATATTTACGACCAAAGCTTTAAGTATTTTAACCTGGGCTATGGCAGTGCCTTGTCATGGGTGCTGTTCGCCTTGGTTGCAACTTTGAGCGGAATATCATTCGTATCGTCGAAATACTGGGTATTTTATGCCGGTGAAAAGGATGTTAAAAAATGAATACCGCGACCATGGATGCCAATACCGCTGGCGATGTGCTGGGAGGCAACGAAGCTGCGTTGTCGCGCCGGCGGGAACGGTTGAGTATTATTTTGCGCTACACCATGCTCAGTCTGGTGGCCTTGTTGATGCTGTACCCGATGATCTGGCTGGTTGGGGCTTCGTTCAAAAGCAATAATGAAATTTTTACCGAGATCGGTTTTTGGCCATCCCGGTTGGATTTTACGGCTTATGCCAAAGGTTGGAAAACCAGTACCGAGTACACATTTGCCACCTATTTCTTGAATTCTTTCTTGATTGCCGTGCCGCGAATTATTGTCACCGTCATTTCGTGTGTATTGGTGGCTTATGCTTTTGCCCGGTTTGAATTTTGGGGTAAAAAAATACTCTTCAGTATTATGGTGGGAACCATGATGCTGCCGCTGATTATTTTGCGTTTGCCGCAATACCTGATGTTCAAAGAGTTTGGTTGGCTCGATAGCTACTTGCCTTTGATTGTGCCATCGGCCTTTGCCACGGATACATTTTTTGTGTTTATGCTGGTGCAGTTTTTACGCGGCATCCCGCGTGACATGGAAGAGGCGGCACAGATTGATGGTTGCAATCCGCTGCAATTGCTGTGGCATATTATCGTGCCCTTGTTGAAGCCGGCCATTATCAGTGTTATTGTTTTTCAGTTTATCTGGACCATGAATGACTTCATGGGGCCGTTGATTTACCTGTCGACGGTGGAGAAGTACCCGGTATCGCTGGCGCTAAAAATGAGTATCGGCGCGACCGAAGAGGTCGAATGGGCCAGCGTGCTGGCAATTTCAGTGGTGGCTTTGTTGCCATCCATCGCAGTATTTTTTATGGCACAACGTCACTTCATCGAAGGCGCATCGAGCAGTGGCATCAAAGGTTAATGGATAAAAAATGGCACAAGTTACCCTCAAAAAAATTGAAAAACAATATGCCAATGGCTTCAAGGCCGTGCATGGTGTTGATTTGGACATCCATGATGGCGAGTTCATGGTGTTTGTCGGGCCTTCGGGCTGTGCCAAAAGCACTTTGCTGCGCATGATCGCTGGTTTGGAAACCATCAGCGGCGGTGAGTTGCTGATTGGTAAAACGGTGGTCAACAACTTGGCACCGAAGCAGCGCGGGATTGCGATGGTTTTTCAAAATTACGCGCTGTACCCGCACATGAAGGTCTATGACAACCTGGCCTTTGGCCTCAAGTTGGCGGGCACACCCAAGTCCGAAGTGGAGAGCCGGGTGCGCGAAGCGGCGCGCTTGCTGGAGATGGAGCATTTGCTCGATCGCTATCCCAAACAACTCTCCGGCGGTCAGGCCCAGCGTGTCGCCGTGGGACGCGCCATTGTCAAGAAACCTGAAGTTTTTTTATTCGACGAACCACTGTCCAATTTGGATGCCAAGCTGCGCGCCTCAATGCGCGTGCGCTTAACCGAACTGCACCGCACGTTGCGCGCCCAGGGACGGCCTTCTACGGTGGTGTATGTGACGCACGACCAGGTCGAGGCAATGACAATGGGCGAGCGCATCTGTGTGCTCAAAGAAGGAACGGTCCAGCAAGTCGATGTGCCGACCGCTTTGTACGAACGTCCGGCCAATGCTTTTGTGGCGGGCTTCATTGGCTCGCCGGAAATGAATCTGCGCCCCGGCCAGGTGCAGGTTTTGGGCGCGGGCTTGGGGGTGGCCGTGGGCGGAGAAATCCTGCCCTTGCCAGACGCGCAAGCCGCGCGCCTGCGCCCCTTGCTGGGGAAAAATATTTTGTTTGGCATCCGACCCGAACACATTACCAGCGGCAGCCATAAGGAGCAGCCGGTGACGCCGGTGCCGGGTGTCGTGCGTTTCATCGAACACATGGGCAGCGAAGTGTTTGTGCACTTCGACCTTGGCGATGTGCCTTTCAGTTGCCGCATACCGTCCGACCAGCTGTGTGGGATTGATAAAAAACAACGCGGTGATCGGCATAATTTTGGCTTCCAAATGTCGATGTGCCATGCGTTCGAGAACGAAGGCGATGGTCGCAATTTGTTGCTGCAATAAATAGTATTGCACGCTTACTATAAATGGAGATAAAAGCATGAAAAAACGCACTATGGTATTGGGCATGGCCGCTGTGTTATGCGGTTTGGCAGCACCCTGGGCGCAGGCCCAAGAGCCCGCCACGTTACGGTTTTCTTGGTGGGGTGGGGCAGAGCGGCATGAGGCCACACTCAAAGTGATCGCTGCGTTTGAAGCCAAGAATCCAGGCGTCAAAATCAAGGGCGAATACATGGGTTTCAATGGCTACCAAGAGCGCTTGTCAACCCAGATTGCAGGTGGTGCCGAGCCCGATTTGATGCAAATCAATTGGGCCTGGTTGTCGAGTTACTCCAAATCGGGCGATGGCTTCCTGGATTTGGAAAAGTACAAATCGATGATGGCGCTCAACCAGTTTTCGCCAGAAGATTTACGCATGGGCACGGTGCAGGGCAAACTCAATGGCCTGCCATCATCGTATACGGCACGCTTATTTGTTTGGAACAAGGCTGCTTTTGACCGTGCTGGCTTGGCCTTGCCCAAAACCTGGGATGATTTGTTTGCGGCCGGCAAAGCCTTCCAGGCCAAGCAAGGCGACAAGGCCTATGTGCTCGATGGCGAGCCCTACGACATGATTTTGTTGTCGCAAACCTATGTCCAGCAAAAATATGGAATGCCGTACGTCGATACCAAGGCAGCAAAGGTTGCCATGAGTCCCCAGGCCATCTTGGAGTGGGTGCAGGTTTACAAGAAACTGGTCACGGACAAGGTGGCAACCCCCTTGCCTTACCGCACAAGTTTGGGCGGGGCCGAAAAACCCACAGAGCAACAACAGGATTGGACGACCGGTAATTGGGCTGGTAATTTCACCTGGGACTCGGTGTTGCGCCTGCGTGGTAGCACGCTGGACAAAGCACAAAAACTCGATATTGGTGACTACCTGATGTTGCCGAATGCCAAAAATTCTGGCATTTTCGGTCGACCCTCGTTGATGCTGACGGTCAGCAAAAAGACCAAGCATCCCGAAGTTGCCGCTAAATTTTTGAGCTTTATGCTGACCGATCCACAGGCGGCGTTGATTCTGGGCTTGTCGCGTGGCGTGCCGACGACGGAGAGCCAATTCCAAGCCTTGCTGCAAGACAATCGTATTGACCCGCTCGAACTCAAGGCTTACCAACAGCTCAAGGCCTTGAAGGATGAAGGTCGGATCGACTTGCCATCACCCTTGTTCGAGAACCAGCGCTTCAATCGTTTTGTGCGCGAGGTTTTTGAAACCGTGGCCTACGGCAAGGCCACCGAGCAGGAGGCGGCAACGCGTTTGCTCGATGAAGGCAACCGCTTGTTGAACCGGATCAAGTAAATATTTTTATTTTTGAGGCCTCTTGACTGTATGCGCTCACTGACGACCCGCCCCCTTTCCTTCAAGCATTGGATGGACCCGGATACCGGTGCCCGGGTGACCCGGTTAACACCAGAAGACGTTACCTGCCATCGCAATTATTTTTACCAAAAGTGTTTTACCAATGATGGTAAAAAGTTAATATTTGGTGCCGAATTTGGACCGCACCGCCATTGGAATTACCATTTGCTGGACTTGGAGGCGCAAACTGCACAGCAGTTGACCGACCAAGCCGAAGAGAATACCTTTGGCGGTTTTTTGAGCCCAGACGATGGCCATCTTTATTTTGTGCGCGCAGCACGGCAACTGGTGCGGCTCAGTCTCGCTGGCTTGCAAGAAGAGGTGGTGTACGAGGTGCCTGCGGGCTGGGTCGGTTACGGCACCTGGGTTCCCAACTCGGCGTGCAGCAAGATCGTGGGGATTGAAATTCGTGCTTCGGATTGGATGCCGTTGACCGATTGGCAGCAGTTTCACCAAATGTTTTTGCGCAAACCCCGCTGCCGCTTGATTCGGATTGATTTGGCCAGCGGGCAACGCGACGTCATCCATGAAGAAGACTTGTGGCTAGGTCACCCGCAGTACCGGCCGTTTGATGACAATACGGTGGCATTTTGCCACGAGGGCAGCCACGATTTGGTCGATGCGCGGATGTGGTTTATCAACGAAGACGGCAGCGGCTTGCGCTGTGGCAAAACCCATGCAGCAGACGAGAGTTGCACCCATGAGTTTTGGGTGCCCGACGGCTCAGCCATGCTCTACGTGTCCTATGTTAAAGGCCAGTCTACGCGTTGGATTTGCACGCTGGATTCGACGACGCTGGAAAATCACCGTTTGTTGGAAATGCCACCCTGCTCGCATTTGATGAGTAATTTTGATGGGAGTTTGATTGTGGGTGATGGTTGTGGCACGCCGGTCGATGTGGAGGATACGCAGGGTCACCAAAATGCCGTTGATCCTTTTCTGCACGTGTTTGATTTGAAAAATAAAACACAACGCCGACTGGCCCACCATGACAGTTCCTGGGGGGTTTACAAGGGCGACCGCCAGGTGACCCATCCGCACCCTTCTTTTACACCCGATCAAAAGCAGGTGTTGTTCAGTGCTGACGGCGCGGGTGAGCCTGGTTTGTACTTGGTCGATCTCGCCATGCAGACCGCTCCATAAATAATCTACCAAGGTCGAATATGTTAGATCAGCCGGTAAAAATACGGGTTTCAGTGGCGCTGCTAGCCCTTGCGCCACTGTTTCCAGTGCAGGCGCAGGACCTTGGACAGGTCTGGCAGGCGCGGGCTTTTGGTCAATCGGTGGATTTTAATTTTGAGACCAATGTATTGCCCGCAAAAGTCGGTGTCAACCATGTATGGTTGGGTCAGAGTGAACGCCCCATGGCCGCGAACGAGACCGGGAGTTTGGCCAAGACCTTCACGTTGGAGAGTCGGGGCGGTAAAATTGCGAATACCCATGATGGTTTGATTTTTTATTACACCCGCTTGGCCACGGACAAAAATTTTGTACTGGAAGCTGATCTGACGGTTGAGCAGTTTGGCCCGGAGACTGCTGCCACACCGAATGGCCAAGAGAGTGCTGGTTTGATGCTGCGCGATACCATTGGCACAGCTCGGCAAGAGCCCTTGGTGCTGGGGTACGAAGAGTTTCCGGCGGCATCCAATATGGTTGCCAATGCCTTGCTGACGCAAAATAAAAAGAAAGACGGTGCATTGAATGTACAGTTTGTCTACCGCGATGGGGTTCGTTACCCTTACGGCAACCAAGGCGCCATTATTCCCAAGGCGACCTATGCCGAAATCAACTACAGTGACCCGGCAAAAAGCAATTATCGGCCATCGTTGAAAATGCGCTTAGAGCGCACCGATGCCGGGTTTGTGACGTCGCTCGCCAACGCCGATGGCAGCCAACCGGTACAGCATTCGGTCAAGCGGGCCCATGCCAATATTGTGCAGAGCATCGAGCCTGGGTTTATGTATGTCGGTTTTTTTGCGGCGCGTAACGCACGGGTTCGGTTTGACAATACAAAATTAAGCCTGAGTGCAGCCAAGACGGTGGCTGCCACGCCTTACCAGGCCGTAGAAAACAGTACCAATTTTGAAATATTGTCCCCGGCTACAAGTGTCGGTACAAATTATATTGTGCAAGCGCGCAGTGATTATGACGGGCAGTTGGTGCTGCTGCGCCAGGGCCAGTTGCTGCAAGAAGTTATGCTGTCGGCGGGAGATTTTTTCAGCCTCCCGAGCACACTCGCCGGGACGCAAACTGATTTTGAATTTCACTTCACGCCGAGTGCGGGCCCGGATGTTGGAAAAACGCTTAAAAACAATCTTCTCGTTCAAGCTGTAAGCAGCATCAAGGATGCTAAAAATATCTATGTTGCACCCCATGGCCAAGCAAGCAACGACGGCAGCCAAGCGGCGCCGTTAGACCTTGCGACGGCGCTTCAGTTGCTTGCGCCAGGTGGTACGGTGCATGTGCTAGATGGTGTTTACCCCAGGGCAATAACACTGCCGGTGGCTGTCAGTGGCGTTGCGCAGCAGCTTAAAACACTGCGTGCCGTCAACCCCGGCGCCGTGGTTTTCAAGGGCCATAAATTCAGTCTGGACGCCAGTTATTGGCATCTCAAAGATATTGTGGTGACAGGGTCACCGGACCGAACCGTGGGGATGCAGGTTTCTGGTAGTTTCAATACCATGGAAAATGTGACGACCCACCACAATGGGAATACGGGCCTGTTGATTTCTACGCGTGAAAAACTTGGGCCTGCACTTTGGCCTAGGCATAATTTGGTGTTGAACAGCGAGTCCCACCACAACCAAGACAGTCCCATGAAGGATGCCGATGGATTTGCCGCCAAGCTGGGCGTGGGCGTAGGCAATATTTTTCGCGGCTGTATTTCTCACCACAATGTTGACGATGGTTGGGACTTGTTCAATAAAATAGAAGACGGCCCCAATGGGCCGGTGCAGATTGAAAACAGCATTGCCTATGAAAATGGCAGCAATGGCTTCAAGCTGGGCGGTGAGGCGCAGATGGTGGAAAATAGCTTGCAGGGCAGTCTGGCTTTTCATAATAAGCTGGATGGCATTACGGATAATTTTAATCCGGGTGCTTTGCGGGTGGCTGGGAATATATCTTTTGACAACCAGCGGTTCAATTATATTTTTAGAACCAATCCTTACGGTATCGAGCCCCAAAGCGTCTTGACCAACAACATTTCATTGCGCACGAATTATGCAGAAAAACACGATGACGCGGTGGTTGGCAAGATCGATCCGGCATCCAATTATTTCATTCGGCAAGGCGTGAGCCAAAACCAAGCGGGCCAGCGTCTGTTGCTGACCGATTTTGTGACAGCGCAGCCACCGGCGGTTTTTCAGCGGGCAGCAGATGGCAGTATTGAGCGCGCCGGGTTTTTGCAGAAAGCATATTGACCAGGATTTACGCAAAACCGCCCTGGCGTCGTTTTTTTCCTTGCCGTACGAGGTTGTACTGTCTGCGGAAAAATGCCTGGGCAGGACAATTTTGCGTAAGTCTTGATAGTATTTTTTAATTGCTTGCTTGGCCGGATTTTCGAGCCGATATTTTTTGGAGTTTTAATGAAAATTGAACGCGTCAGTGCCAAAGTATTTACCTATCCGAGCCGGCGCTCCGTTGACAGCGCTGGGCATTCGCATCCTGGTCCGGACGGTTTGGGGCAATTGGCTTTATTGACCATCCTCTGTGACGATGGCCAGCAAGGCCATGCGTTTGCGCCGAGCGAGGTGCTGCGGCCCCATGTGCTCGATGCGTTTGCGCGCAAGGTGTTGCGCGGGCAAGACCCGTTGCACCGCGAACGGCTGTGGTTCGAGCTGGAGCATTGGCAGCGCGGTAGCGCCGGCCAGCTGACCGACCGCGCCTTGGCTGCGATTGACCAAGCGCTGTGGGATTTGGCTGGCCGTGCGCTGGGTCAGCCGGTTTACAAATTGCTAGGCGGCTACCGGGACAAAGTGCCCGCCTATGGCAGCACCATGTGCGGTGATGAGCTGCCAGGTGGTTTGGCCACCCCGCAGGACTATGCCGACTTCGCCCTGAAGTTGGTGGCGCGTGGCTACCAGGCGATCAAGCTCCACACATGGATGCCGCCGGTATCCTTTGCGCCCAGCCCCGAGCGCGATATCCAGGCCTGCGCGGCGGTGCGTGAGGCGGTTGGGCCTGATCTGCCTTTGATGCTGGACGGCTACCACAACTACAGCCGCACCGATGCGCTGCGTATTGGGCGGGCGTTGGAGCGGCTCAATTTCACGTGGTTTGAGGAGATGATGAACGAGCAAAGCATGGCCTCCTATGCCTGGTTGGCGAACCAGCTCGATATTCCCATCATCGGCCCGGAGAGCCTGTCCGGCAAACACCACAGCCGCGCTGATTGGGTGCAGGCTGGGGCTTGCGATATTTTGCGGGCCGGCGTGCCGGGTGTCGGCGGTATTTCGCCCACGCTGAAAGTTGCACATTTGGCGGAATCTTTCGGCATGAACTGTGAGGTGCACGGCAACGGTGCTGCCAATTTGGCGGTCTGCGCGGCGATTCGCAACTGCCGCTGGTATGAGCGCGGCCTGCTGCATCCGTTTCTTGACTATGACGAGGTGCCTGCTTACTTGCATGCGCTGCCGGATGCGATGGACGCTCAGGGCTTTGTCCATGTGTCGCAACAGCCTGGTTTGGGTGAAGACATTGACTTCGCTTATATTGACGCCCATACGCTGGCTGCGTATTGACTCTGTTGCGGGGTAGGCCGGTTTTGCGCATTGGGCGCGATAGCGCTGCTTTTCCTCCCTCCTTTTGCCCTTGACTCACTGTGCCGAACGTTCCTGATTCCACCCACTCCACCCCTCGCGCTGGGCGAACTGCCCGCCCAGCGCGGCGCAGCCTTACGCATGAAATCGTGCAGGCGTTGGAGGCTCAGGTGCAAAAGCAGTTGCTGCGCACCGGCGACAAGCTGCCCACCGAGTCGGAGATCATGCGCAGCTTTGGGGTCAGTCGCACCGTGGTGCGCGAAGCCCTGTCCAAGTTGCAAGCGGGCGGGCTGGTTGAGACCCGCCACGGTATTGGTACTTTTGTGTTGGCCCCACGCCCAAGCGGTACTTTTCGCTTGGACCCACTGGACTTTGCAACCTCGGTGGATGTGCTGGCGGTGCTGGAGTTGCGCATCAGCCTGGAGACCGAGTCGGCCGGTTTGGCGGCAGTGCGGCGCAGCGATGAGGCCTTGGTGCGAATGCGCCAGGCACTGGATAATTTCGAGTCTGGCGTCACGCAGGCTGGTGATACGGTATCGGCTGATTTTCGCTTTCATTTGGAGATTGCCGAAGCCACGGGCAACCGCTATTTTGTCGATATCATGCGCCACCTGGGAACGACGATTATCCCGCGCACGCGTATTTCGGCCATTCCGCAATTGGCGACCGAGCAGCTTGCCGATTATCTGCACCGGGTCAACCATGAGCATGAAGATATTTTCAATGCGATTGCCCGCAGCGACCCCGAGTCGGCCCGGGCCGCCATGCGCATCCACCTGACCAACAGCCGTGAGCGTTTGCGACGCGCCCAGGAAGCCGCCAAGTTAGAGCAGCCAGGCTTGGCCGAGGCGACTTCCAGCACTTCCAGCACTTTTTAGACCCAGACGCACCACATTTTGTGGT
>JAYVXE010000306.1:0-4721 GCA_043785395.1 Burkholderiaceae bacterium
CTACAAAAAATCCATCGTCGACAGCAACTCGGACGACATCGTCTACAGCAACCTCTTTACCGGCGTGCACGGCAACTACCTGGCCCCCAGCATCCGCAACGCCGGCATGGACCCGGACAATCTGCCCGAGAGTGACCCGAGCAAGATGAACTTCGGCGGCGACAAGAGCAAGGCCTGGAAGGACATCTGGGGCTGCGGCCAGGGGATTGGTGCGATCGACAAGGTGCGCAGCACGGCCGACTTTGTGGCCAAGCTCAAGCAGGAGTACGCGGCTGCACGTGCACGCCTGGGCCTCGCCTGATCCCGCGTGACGGGCTTGCCGCCCCGCCCCGCCCCGGCGCCGGGCGGATGCCGCTGATTGACGTGCTCAAAGGCGTGTCCTGCCTGCTCATCGTGGGGCACCACCTGGCCTTTTACGGCCCGATGTCGGACGTCGCCTTGCCCCTGGCCCCGGCGCTGATGGTGTGGCTGTACGACTATGGTCGCATGGCGGTGCAGGTGTTTTTGGTGCTCAGCGGTTTCTTGGCCGCCAGCAGCTTGGCGCCTTGGGGGCGGCGGAGTTTGACCAGCCCCTGCGGCAGATACTGCGCCGTTATGCGCGCCTGGCCATGCCCTACCTGCTGGCGCTCACCTTCAGCGTGGCCGTGGCGGCACTGGTGCGGCCATGGATGCCGCATGCCTCCGTCCCCGGCGATCCGAACTGGTGGCAGCTGCTGTCCCATGTACTGCTGTTGCAGGGCGTGACCGGGCAGGAGTCGCTGTCGGCAGGGGTTTGGTATGTGGCGATTGACTTCCAGCTGTTTGCACTGGCCGTGGGGGTGCTGGTGTTGGCACGGAGCGTGCAAAAGCGTTTGCCAGCCAGCCTGTGGCTTCGCACTTCTGTTACTTCTGTCCGGGCTGTAGGGGCGCGCTGCGCCATGCTGCTGGTGGCATGTTTGACCGTGGCGTCCTTGGTGTACTTCAACCGGCACACGGCGCTGGACAACACGGCCCTGTACTTTTTCGGCGCCTATGGCCTTGGCATGTTGAGCTTGTGGGCTGGACGCTCGGCCCATGCCCGGTACTGGCTGGCGGCACTGCTGGGGGTGCTGGTGTTGGTGCTGCACTTTCGGGCGCGGATTGCGACGGCGCTGGTGGTGGCTGTATGGCTGGGTGCGGCCCAGGTCTGGCCGCGTTGGCAGCACTGGCCGCACACAGCCTGGTTGCAGGCCACCGGCAAGATGTCGTACTCGGTGTTTTTAATCCACTTCCCGGTGTGCCTGCTGGTCAACGCCGTGGTCAGCCATCTGTGGCCCACGCAGCCGCTGGTGAACCTGCTGGGGATGGTGGTGGCGTTGGGCCTGTCGCTGCTGGCGGGGGCCGCCCTGTACCGCCAGGTAGAGGCGCGGCCACTGTCGCTGCGCAAGCTGCTGGGGGTGCAGGCGGGCCTGCTGGTGGTCGGGCTGGTCGCCTGAGTTTTCGTCGGTTTCAGGCCGCCGGTGGCGGCGCGCCGTAGGTCAACGCGGTCGCCTTGCCCCAGAACACGCGGTACATATAGACGGTGTAGACAATGATCATGGGCAAGGTGATGGCGACGCCGACCATGATCACGGCCAGCGCCTCGGTCGAGCTGGCGGCGTCCCAGGCGGTGAGTTTGTCCAGCACGACATAGGGGTAGATGCTGTAGGCAAGGCCTAAAAATGCCATCAGAAAAATAAGCACGGTGGCGGCAAAAACGATCCAGCCGTAGCCGGCCTGTACCACGCGCGGGGTGTGCAAGACGTGGTAGGCGGCAAAGAAAGCGGCAGCACAGGTCAGCGGGATCGGTAGCAGCGCAAAAAAGGCCGGCAGGCTGAACCATTTGTCGAACACGGTGGCGCTGACCAGCGGCGTCGCCAGCGAAATCGCCACCAGCGTCAAACCCATCGGCCAGAGCACGGCGCGGGCCCAGGCGACGGCTTGCTGTTGCAAGCTGGCCTCGGTTTTCATCATCAACCAGCCTGCACCCAGCATGGCGTAGGCGGTTGGCAAGACCAGCATGATGCCGGCGCTGAACAGCAGCGACCAGCCGCTGTAGCTGAAGCCGGTGAGGTAGCTGCCCAGCATCCAGCCCTGCGCCATGGCGCTGATGAGGGAGCCGAGTGCGAACAGCCGGTTCCAGTGGTGTTTGTGGGCGGCCCGGGCCTTGACCCGAAAGTCGAACGAGACGCCGCGCAGCACCAATCCCATCAGCATGATGGTGGCGGGCAGGTAGAGCGCGCTCAGCACCATGCCGTGGGCTTTGGGAAAGGCGATCAGCAAAATACCGACGCCCAGCACCAGCCAGGTCTCGTTGGCGTCCCAAAATGGGCCGATGCTGGCGACCATGGTGTCTTTGTCGGCGTCGCTGGCAAAGGGCAGCAACATGCCGACGCCGAGGTCGTAGCCGTCCAGCACGACGTAGGCCATCAGCGACAGGCCCATGATGGCCATGAAGATAAGCGGGAGCGCGGTGGCCCAGGTGATTTCGGTCATGCTTTAGGCTCCGGCGGCGGTGGTGTTAAGCGCTGGTGCCAGTGCTGGCGGCGGCGGTTGCGGCGGCGGTGGGCTGGCCGTGGGCTCGGGCCTTTGCTCGGCCATGTATTTGATGACGCCGATGTAGGCCACCAACAGCACGGCGTACAGCGCCAGCCAAGCGACCAGAGTTGCCATGACCAGCGGCGCCGGGTGTTCGGCCACCACATCGGCCGTGCGCAGCAGGCCGTAGACGATGAAGGGCTGGCGACCAATCTCGGTCACCCACCAGCCGGCCAGCACGGCCACCCAGCCGGAGAAGCTCATGACTGCCAGCGTGCGCAGCAGCCAACGCGGCAGGGCCGCCGGAGACTTGCGCCGCCACAGCAGCCAAAGCGTTCCCCAGGCGACCGCCAGCATCAGCATGCCGACCCCCACCATCACCCTAAAGCTCCAAAAAACCACCGCCACGGGCGGGTGCGCATTGGGGAATTCGTTCAGGCCTTGCAGCTCGGCGTTGATGTCATGCGCCAGGATCAGGCTGGCCATTCGGGGGATTTGCACGGCGAAATCTGTGCGCTGTTCGCGCTCATTGGGAAGGCCAAAAAGCGTCAGCGGAACCGAGCGTTCGGTGTGCCAAATACCTTCGATGGCGGCAATTTTGGCCGGTTGGTGTTTGAGCGTGTTCAGCCCGTGCAGGTCGCCCATGAAGATTTGCAGTGGAATCGCGACAGCGGCCAGCACAATCGCCGTGCGCAGTGCTTTGTGGGTTCCTGCGTGGGCGCTTTTCTTCAGGATTTGCCAGGCACTGACGCCGGCCACCAAGAACGCTGCGGTCAGCGCCGAGGCCAGCAGTTTGTGGCCTAAGCGGTAGGGGAACGAGGGGTTGAATACCACTTGCAACCAGCTTGTGACGTGGAATTGTCCGTCCCTTATTGCGTAGCCGGCTGGGGTTTGCATCCACGAGTTGAGGCTCAAAATCCAGAACGCCGACAGGGTCGTGCCAAAGGCCACCATCAAGCAGGCCAGCAGGTGAACCCGCTCGGACACCCGGCCCCGGCCAAACAGCATGATGCCGAGGAAGCTGGCCTCCAGGAAGAACGCTGTCAATACCTCGTAGCCGAGCAGCGGCCCGGCGATGTTGCCGGCCCGCTCCATGTAGCCCGGCCAGTTGGTGCCGAACTGAAAACTCATGGTGATGCCGGTGACCACGCCCAGCGCAAAGCTCAGCGCAAAAATCTTGGTCCAGAAGTAGTAAGCATCCTCCCATTCCTGCGCCGCCGGTGTGCCCCGGTTGGCGTTGACGCGCAGCCGAAAAAACAGCAGCAGCCAGCCCAGCGCAATGGTGATGGAGGGAAACAGGATGTGAAAACTGATGTTCGCCGCGAACTGGATCCGGGACAGTACAAGTGCGTCCATTTTTTAATTCCCTTTTGCCGCTGATTTGCCGGTTATTTTGTCCTTGAACTCCAGCACCTTGGTCACTGCCGCACCCATGCCCATGAGTTGGATTGCGGTTTCTGGGGCGAGCTTTTGCACATCGTCAAACCACGTCATCAAGCGGTCGATCAGCGCGTGCATGTCGCGCATGCGCTCTTGCGCGTGGCGATCGGCCTCGCTGCCGGGGGCCTCCAGCAAGGCCATGCGCAGCATCGACAAGGTGGGCTCGATCTCGCGGCGGCGGCGCTCTTCGGCCAGCACGCGGAAGATTTCCCAGACATCGGCCGGGGCCTCAAAGTACTCGCGCCGGTCGCCCGGCTGGTGGCGCAGCCGTACCAGGCGCCAAGACTGGAGCTCTTTCAGCCCCATGCTGACGTTGGAGCGCGAGAACTCCAGCGCATCGGCAATCTCGTCGGCGTTGAGTGCGCGTTGCGCAATAAAAATCAGCGCATACATCTGCCCGACCGTGCGGTTGATGCCCCAGCGGCTGCCCATTTCACCAAAGTGGGACACAAACTGGCGGCTTAGAGGCGGTAGTTTTTCATGGAGCGACATGGCCTGATTGTGCCTATACATTATTGAGTTTTCAGTAACTACTGGAATTACTGTTTTAAATCAAGGGGTATTGCGGGGCGATCTGCCTGCGTTTGATTGCTATGATTTATATAGCTATTCACGCTTATATATAAAGCGTTACAAGGCTATTTTGTAACTAATAAGGTGGTCTGGCTTGGTTTTACCCCCTCTCCCTCTGGGAGAGGGCGGGGGTGAGGGCTGGCGGCCTGTGCATGGCGCTGTCTTGTTTTGTG
>JAYVXE010000307.1:0-4711 GCA_043785395.1 Burkholderiaceae bacterium
GTGGCCGTTGAAGGTGAGCGCCGAGTAGCGAAACAGCAGCACCGGATCGGGCTCAATCTGGCGCTGCCAACCGGGGCCGGGGCCGGCCTCGGCCAGCACCGGCGCGGGCAGCTTGTCGGCAGGCTGGCCGGCTGGGCGGTAAACAATGTCGTGCTCCTCGCTCAGCGCCAAGCCCTGCGCGTTAGAGACCTGGTGCTGCACCAGCACAAACACCAGGTCACCACTGCGCCCGGCCTTGTGCGTGACCGAGGCAATGCATGAGCTGCGCTGCACCGCGTCGCCCAGCCGCAGCGGGTTACCGGGCGACCACTGCAAACGCCCGCCCGCCCACATCCGACGCGGCAGCGGCACGGGGGGCAAAAAGCCACCGCGCCGGGGATGGCCGTCAGCGCCGATCTCGCTTTGCCGGGCCTGCGGTAAAAAATACAGCCAATGCCACAGCGCGGGCAACACATCGCCCGCGACCGGCGCAGCGTCGCTGCGGTCCAGCGCGGCCGCCAAGGCGCGTACCGGCGCCGCAACAACGGTGTCGTCCAGCGACGCGCTGCGGCCACACCAGCTTTGCAAGTGCGCGATTGCAGCCGCGTCCAGCGCGGATTTTTCAGGGTCGGGTAGTTCGGGTAAGGGGCAATGGGCAAACATGGCGGCGATCGTCACCGCCCGTGCAGCTGCGCACAATCATTGTTTTTAAAAGCAAGGCTTTGGCAAATCCGAAAGCCAGCTTATGGCGCCGCCGCCATGGCCAGTGCAATCCAGCTGTCAAAGGTCTTTTGGTGGGCCTTGATCCAGCCATCGGTGTGGCGCTCAATGTCTGCTTGCTTGTTCTCGCCGGCTTGCATGCGCTGGTTTTGCAGGTTGATGTCGGCCACCGGCAGCGCCATCACCTCGAACAGCCGGGCGGCGGCCGGGTTTTTGTCGACAAAGGCCTTGTTGGCGGCGATGCGCTGCACATTGACGGTGAAGCCGTAGTCGCGGCCATCGGCCATCTTGGTGCTGTGCTTGGCCTGTGCGCCCGGCAGCGCAGAGAACGGCACCTCCAGCCACACCACTTCCTTGCCCGGACGCAGCACGCCGCCGACCCAGTACGGCGTCCAGGTGTAGAGCAACACCGGCTTGCCTTGCTGGAAGCGGCTCAAGGTGTCGGCAACCAAGGCGGCGTAACTGCCTTGGTTGTGCCGGACGCTGGCACGCAGCTTGTAGGCGTCAAGATGGTGCTCGATCACAGCCTCGCAACCCCAGCCAGGGTTGCAGCCGGCCAAGTCGGCCAAGCCGTCGCCGTTGGCATCGAACAGTTTGGCCAGCTGGGGATCGGCGAGCTGCCCCAGGTTGGTGATCTTGTATTTATCAGCTGTTTTTTTATCGATCAGGTAACCCTGCAAGGCGTTGCTTACATAGCTGCTGCTGCGCCAAATTTTGGCCTCGCCACCGGCGTTTTGAAAGAAGTCGGTGTGCAGCGGATCCCAGTGGGTGGCCAAAAACGTGGCGTCACCGTGCGCCAGCGCCAAATGGCCGGTGGCGTATTCGGTTTCTTGCGGCGGCTTGACGCTGTAGCCGAGCTTTTCCAGCGCACGCGAGACCAACAGGGTTTGGAACATCTCCTCGCCGATCGAGCTCTTGATCGGCTGCACCACAATGCCTTTGCCCGGCAGCTCGGCGGCATGCGCCGCGCCGGCCAATCCCAGGGCCAGCAAACTGGTGGCCATGACGTGGGCAACGGTGTGCCTCATAAAGTGCGTCATCATCTTATGCATCTCCTTTGCAGTTGAAAATCATTGGGTCATTGGGTGTCACTACCCACCCCAGGCTTGGCGCACTCAGGACTTGCTGGGGGCAAGCGGTGCGGAAAATGTGGGGCTGGTGGCGGCGGTTGGCCGTGCTGGCCCTGCTGGGTATGGCCAGCAGCGCACGAGCAAAGCCAGCGGGCCGGTCTGCCACCAATGGCGGGCACCGCGCCGGGGGCGGCCCAAGGCCTGGGTCAGGCGGTCGAGCGTGATCGCCAGCAGCACAATGCCAAGGCCGCCCACCGTGGCCAGCCCCATGTCCAGCCGGCCAATGCCGCGCAACACCATCTGGCCCAAACCGCCAACAGCAATCATCGAAGCAATCACCACCATCGACAGCGACAGCATCAGCGTTTGGTTGATGCCGGCCATGATCGACGGCATGGCCAGCGGCAACTGCACTTTGACCAGCAGCTGCCAGGGCGACGCACCATAGGCACGGGCCGCCTCGATCAGGTCAGGCCGCACTTGGCGGATACCCAAATTGGTCAGCCGCACCAACGGTGGCAACGCAAAAACGACGGTGACCAACACGCCCGGCACATTGCCAATCCCCATCAACATCACCACCGGCACCAGGTAGACAAAGGCCGGCGTCGTCTGCATGGCGTCCAAGAGCGGGCGCAGCACCCGCTGGCAGCCGTCGCTGCTGGCCAGCAACACGCCCAAGGGCAGGCCCACCAGCACGCAAAACGCCAGCGAGGTCAGCACCAAAGAAAGTGTGACCATGGCCTCTGGCCAAATCCCCAGCAAGACCACCAACAACAGGCAAATGACGCCGCCGAGCGCCATCGCACGGCCCGCGAACTGCCAGGCCAGCAGACCAAACAAGGCCACCAGCGCCAGCGCTGGCACGCTGTGCAACAGCGCCTCAACCCCGCCCAGGGTGGCGTCAATCGGGCCGCGCACGGTTTGGAAAAAAGGTCGAAAGTTCTGCACCAGCCAATCCAGCCCCTGGTTGATGCTGCTCTCGATCGGCAGCGCGCCGTCCCACAGCTGCTGCCAGCGGCCCAAAGCCTCCCCTGACGCGGTCGCGCCGCTGGCCGTGTCGTTGGCAGCAGCGGCATTGAGCCAGTCCGGCGCCGAACTGGGCTCAGCCGGGCTGCTTTGCCAAGGGTCGTCAGATGCCGTGGCGCGCTCCAGCAACGGATCCGCCGCGCTGGTGGTGGCTGGCAACGGCTCGCTGGTGCTGCTGGTCGTGCTGGTGCTGGTGCTGGTGCTGGTGGTGGCCCACGGATTGCTGTCGGCGGGCACGGTCAAACTGGTATCGATCTCACGCATTCGAAGACTCCTGGGTGCGGGCGGGCGTGGCCGCACCCAGCGGCTCAACCGAGCGCGTTGGGGCGACCGGCGGCGTGTCGCGGTCTAAAAATTTAAGCAAAGTGTTTTTACTGATGGCACCGCGAAACCGGCCATCGGCCTGGACGACCGGCACCGCATAAGGCGCTTGGGCTACTCTGCCAAACAGCTCGCTGACAGCATCATCCGCAGCAATCGGCATGACGTCGGCGACATAGGCCTGCGACAAACCCAGTGGCCCCACATGGCCACTCAGTGCCGCACGCAACGAGTCCGCCGAGACCAGCCCCAAGTACTGCTGCGCCGGGCTGACCACATAGGCATAGTCCCGGTCCTGGTCTTGCAGCATCTTGAGCGCAGCGCGTGCGCCCTTGCCCTGTTGATCCGACACCACCACCAGTGTGCTACGCGCAATATCGCCAGCCTTGAACACCGCAGCCGCGTCCACACCGCGCACAAAGCTGCGCACGTAGTCGTTGGCCGGGTTGCGCAAAATTTCGTCCGGCGCACCAAGCTGCACCAGCTGGCCGTCCTTCATGATGGCAATCCGATCCCCAATGCGCATCGCCTCGTCCAAATCGTGCGAGATGAAAACGATGGTACGGCGCTTGACCTGCTGCAGCCGCAGCAGCTCCGACTGCATCTCCGTGCGGATGATCGGGTCAAGCGCAGAAAAAGCCTCATCCATCAGCAAAATAGAAGGGTCCGACGCCAACGCCCGCGCCAGCCCAACCCGCTGCTGCATGCCACCCGAGAGTGCGTCCGGGTAACTCTCGCCCCAGCCCGTCAACCCTACCTGCTCCAGCGCCAGCGCCGCCTGCACCTGGCGCTCGGCGCGCCCCACACCGGCCAGCTCCAGGCCCAGGGCCGTGTTGTCCAGCACCGTCAAATGCGGCATCAAGGCAAACGACTGGAACACCATGCTGATGTCCTTGCGCCGCAGCGCACGCAAGGCCGCATCGCTGTAGGCGCTGATGTTGTCGCCATCGATCAGAATTCGGCCAGAACTGGGCTCGATCAAACGATTGATCAGCCGCACCAGCGTCGATTTGCCCGAACCCGACAAGCCCATGATCACGAAGATCTCGCCCGCCTCGATCTGTAAGCTGACATCAAAGACGGCAATCGAGTGGCCACTCTGCGCCAGGATGTCGGACTTGGACGCGCCTTGGCGCACTTGGGCCAAGGCGGCCTGCGGTGTGTCACCAAAAATTTTGAAGACATGGTCGAGGGTGATTTTTTTTGCCACGCGCTGTAGTTCCTTTAAAAAAGATTGGACACATGCGCCGCCAAAATGACGACTGTTGGGGCTTAAGCGTCGCTGCACGGCCCGGGCGTCAAAACGCCCGGCCAGCGGCAGCACACAAAAACACTGGCCCGCTAAAAAAAACGGGCCGACAGGCGCTGCCAACGACGGGGGGCGAAAACAGAGCCAGTCAAAGCTTCAGATTCACAGCGTCAGACCCAGGGCCGGACACTGGCAGGACTTGCGCAAAACGGCCTTGGCGTGCTTATTTTTACCGACCGTACAGAGGATGCTGTCAGCGGAAAAACGCCTGACCAGGACAACTGTTCGCAAGTCCTAGGTGGTCTAAAGTGATGAGGCAGCAGGGCCGAAGAACACACAGGCT
>JAYVXE010000308.1:0-4694 GCA_043785395.1 Burkholderiaceae bacterium
GCATTCCGATGGCGGTGGCTGCGGCGTCCAGGCCGTAAAAATGCGGCCCGAAGATGATGGTCGGGGTTGCGCCCTCCAGCTCATGCAGCGCGCCGTGCAGCTTCAGCCGCTTTTGAAGCACCGCAGGCGGCGCATGCCACAGCCAGCTGCGGTCGAGCCAAGTCTGGCAAAAATACACAAAAGACTCCCGCGCCCAAGCATTCCGTTGCTGCTCGGAGTGCTGGGGAAAGCACAGCAAGAGATTGGTCTTGACGACCCGCCGCCGGGGTGCGGCCAGCACAAACAAAATGTGCCCGATCAGGGCCGCAAAAGCGCGAATCCACGACAACGGCAGTCGCGCCAGGAAACGCATAAAGAGGATGCCAAGATAACTTCTCATAAACCGTTCATATTTTCACTGTCACATGCTCACCGTCGGTGGGCTCTCTCGCCGAGGCTGCTTGTAGCGCCCATAGCCCCATAAATACTGCTCCGGGCTGGCCCGGATCAGGCGCTCCATATCGGCGTTGATTTGTGCCACGGCCTGCGCCAAATCCGTGGCCAAAGGCTGCTGGCGGTGCTCGGCATGCACCACAAAACCGCGCCCCCAAGCCAGGCGTTCACAGCGCAGCAAAACCACCTCGGCCCCGGTTTGCTGCACCAAGCGCGCGGCCAGGGTCATGGTGTAGGCGTTGCGGCCAAAAAATGGCGCCCACAGCCCCTGCCCTTCGGGTGGAACTTGGTCGGGCAGCTGGCCCACGGCATGGCCCCGGCGCAGCGCCTTGAGCATTTGGCGCACACCGGCCAGCGTCGTCGGCGCAGTCTCCAAACCACGGCGGTTGCGCGAGCGCTCCATCACCGCCGCCAGCCAGCGCTGGCGCGCGGGCCGGTAGAGCACGGTGATGGGGCCAAAACGCGGGCTAAAGTCGTGCGCAATCGCCTGCGCCGCAATCTCAAAGCAGCCCAGATGCGGCGTCAGAAACAGCACCCCACGGCCTTTGGCATAGGCCTGCTCAAGCGCCTGCGGGTTGCGCCAAACATAGCGCGTTGGTGCGCCTTGCCAAAGGCGCGGCAGCTCGGCCGCCATCCGCCCGGCATGGCCGACGGCGCCGCGTACCTGGGCAAAGCGGTAACCGGCCAAACGCGCATGGGCCCGCAAACGCGTGCGGTAGGTGGGCGACAGCACAAAGGCCAACCAGCCCAGCACCCAGCCGATCGCATGCAGCAGCCAAAGTGGGCAATACGAGAAGCAACGGAACAACAGAGTCATAAAGGGCAGGATTGACGAAAAATTTTCCTGGCTAGGCATTTTCCCGCAGACAGTACGGCTGGTACATCTGGTACGGCTGGTCAAAAAACGACGCCAAGGCGGTTTTGCGTAAGTCCTAAAGGGTTTAAAATCGTCGGGTCGCCGCATTAAACGAGCAACTTGCAGGGCGACAAGGCGCACATTGTGCCCGTGTCACACCGACACATCTGCTAAAGCGTTCGCCAGAGCACTTGCGGCTTGGGCAACGCCCTTCTAACCGCACCTGGAGCTTCTATCTATGGCGAACGACTTCCTCTTCACTTCCGAATCGGTCTCTGAAGGCCACCCCGACAAGGTCGCCGACCAAATTTCTGACGCTATTTTGGACGCGGTCTTGGCCCAAGACCCGCGCAGCCGCGTCGCCGCAGAGACGCTCACCAACACCGGGCTGGTGGTGCTGGCCGGCGAGATCACCACCAACGCCCACGTCGACTACATCCAGATCGCGCGCGACACCATCAAGCGCATTGGCTACGACAACACCGAATACGGCATCGACTACAAGGGCTGCGCGGTGATGGTTTGCTACGACAAGCAGAGCAACGACATTGCCCAGGGCGTTGACCACGCCAGCGACGACCACCTGAACACCGGCGCCGGTGACCAAGGCCTGATGTTTGGCTATGCCTGCGACGAGACGCCCGAGCTGATGCCCGCGCCGATCTACTACGCGCACCGCCTGGTTGAGCGCCAAGCCCAGCTGCGCAAAGACGGCCGCCTGCCCTTCTTGCGCCCTGACGCCAAGAGCCAGGTGACGATGCGCTACGTCGACGGCAAGCCGCACAGCATCGACACCGTCGTGCTGTCCACCCAGCACCATCCCGACCAGAGCGCGTCGCCGACCACGATGAAGGCCTCGTTCATCGAAGCCGTGATCGAAGAGATCATCAAGCCGGTGCTGCCCAAGGAGTGGCTGCACAACACCAAATACCTGATCAACCCGACCGGCCGCTTCGTCATTGGTGGGCCGCAGGGCGACTGCGGCCTGACCGGACGCAAGATCATCGTCGACACCTACGGCGGTGCCTGCCCGCATGGCGGCGGCGCCTTCAGCGGCAAAGACGCGACAAAGGTTGACCGCTCGGCCGCCTACGCCGCCCGCTATGTGGCCAAGAACATCGTCGCCGCCGGCCTGGCGCGCCAATGCCAAATTCAAGTGGCCTACGCGATTGGCGTCGCCCACCCGATGAATGTGACGGTCTACACCGAGGGCACCGGCCTGATTTCCGACGAGAAAATTGCCGCCCTGGTGCAAGAGCATTTCGACCTGCGCCCCAAAGGCATCATCCAAATGCTCGACCTGCTGCGCCCCATTTACGAAAAAACCGCCGCCTACGGCCACTTTGGCCGTGACGAGCCCGAGTTCACCTGGGAGCGCTGCGACAAAGTAGCCTTGCTGCGGGCCGCCGCCGGTTTGTAAAGAAGCCAAGCATGCTGGCGCAGCGCCCGCTGGGCCAGCATGCTCTGCAAAGCCATCATTTTTTTAATAGCTGCTAACGCTTTATTTATATTGATTTCAATGCTTTTAGATATTGGAATCAAGCAAAATCAAGCGGTGAAAGCTATTTATACAATAGCAATTGGCGAAAAATGCCCAACTGTCCAACGGCCCAGCGCGGGCTGTGGCAGAGATCGTCGCGGCCTTTCCTCTGCGCACAGCGTCAGCGGCAGCGCCCCAGCGAGCCGGCCGCGCAGACGCGGCCATCGGTCCAAGTTGCAGCGTCGAGGTGGGCCTCCTCAAACGTGACATTGCGCAGCGCAGCGCCAAGCAAATTCGCACCGCGCAGATCGGCCTGGCTCAAATCGACATTGCTCAAGCGCGCCCGCGCCAAATTGGTTTTGCGCAGCAGTGCGCCGCTCAAATCCACATTGCTCAGCGCCGCCCCCGTCAGGTTGCGCCCTGAAAAATCCTGCTGGCTCAAATCCACATTGGTATAGCTCATCCGGCCATGGGTGGGTGTTGCCCCGGCCCCTGCGCCCCCTGTGCCCCCCGTGGCCCGGATGCTGCCACCGCCAATATTGGTTTGTGCCACCGCCCCCTCCCCGCTCGCCGTGACCGACACCTTGCCCTGCACCTGGCCGGACTTGGTCGCTGCCGCCCCTGGGTCAGCCGCTGGATCCCCGTTTGGCACGGCAATCACAAGCCCTCCAGCCTGCACCGACACGCCCGCCGGTGTCACGCGCGCGCTCTGGGCCAGAAGCGACAAAGGCGCAGCCAGCAGGCCGCACAAGCAAAGAATTTTGGAAAAATTTAACACCACACGCTCATCCTAAAAGTTAAGGGCTGGCGCGCACAGGCCCGTTTGGCGCCAGCTCGGGTATTGATGGATTTTGAAAATGCGAGCTCTGGGCATTTTCCGAACTTGGCAAGCGCGACAAGCAAGCACAGCTCCTGCTCAAGGCTCAGAGCTCAAGGCAGCAGCTGCAACACCGCGCCCGGACTGCCTGCGGGCAGTAACAGCCCAGCGAGCGGATCGGTATTGCGCACCCTGGCGCGCAGCTTGTCGTCCTGGCTGCGGGCGAGCAAAGGGTGCAAAGCCAGCGACTGCATCCAGACCCCGTCAAAAGGCTCGGAGCTGCTGTGCTCGGCACGGCTCAAGATCAAACCCACCATTTCCTTGGCCGCAGGCAGGCCCAGCGTCGCAGCCGCTTGGTAATATTTGAAGGCTTTGCCAAAATCCGCTTGCGCCTGTTTGCCTTGGTGGTAGATACGGCCCAATTCAAAAAAAGCCTGGGCATTGCGGTCCTCTGCCAAGATCAGCAACTGCTGCAACTGGGCCTGCTGAGGGCCGCGCCCACCTTGGTCCAGCGCATGGATATTTTGCTGCGCCAACAGATTGCCAGCAGCCAGTGCCTTGCTGTAACTTTCGCGCGCCTTGGCCGCCTGGCCTTCAAGCTCCTGCAGCACACCCAGCGTGTTCCAGGCCATGCCGTCTCCGGCCTTCGCAGCCGCTTCCAGCAGTTTGCGGCCAAACAGTTTTTTCTTGGCGCTGGGATAACTGCGCTCCAGCTCAGAGAGCAAGTAGGCCGCCCGTGCCAGCCCATATTCATGGGCCGACTCGTACAGCGTGCGCGCCTGGTTCAAATCCTTGGCACCGCCCAGCCCCTGCGCCAGAAAATAAGCATAGGCCAGCATGCCGCGCGGATCCTCCTTCTGACTCGCCATATTGAACCAGCGACGCGCAGCCACCAGCGACAGCTTGTCACTTTGGCCCACGTAGTAGGGCCGGCTCAAATTTGAAGTGCAACACCCCCTCCAGTAAGGTACAGCCCAAATGGGAACGCACTACTCACACCTCAACGAAGCCGACCGGATCACGATCCAGGCCTTGCTTCAGGCCCAACTCAGCGCACGGGCCATTGCCTTGAAGCTGGGTTTGAGCCCATCCTCCATCAGCCGTGAGCT
>JAYVXE010000309.1:0-4686 GCA_043785395.1 Burkholderiaceae bacterium
CCCCAGAGGCCGGCCTGGGCATGGGTGCCGTGGTGGGCATGCCCCCTGGCTACAAGCCGCACATTGTTGACCCCAACCGGCCCAACCCCAATTTCGAGCCCTTCATCCTGGCCGTCATCAAACAGATGGGCATGGCGCTAGGCCTGCCGTTCGAGCTGCTCATCAAGCAATTTAACAGCAGCTTTTCGGCCAGCAAAGCCGCGCTGCTCGACGCCTGGGTTTACTTCCGGGGCGTGCGCACCTGGCTGGGCCTGAGCTTTTGCCAGCCCGTGTTCGAGACCTGGCTGGCCGAGGCCGTCGCTATTGGCCGCGTGCCTGCACCGGGCTTTTTCTCCGACCCACTTTTGCGCTGGGCCTACACCCGCGCCGCCTGGCCGGGCGACAGCATGGGCTCCATCAACCCCAAGGAAGAGGTGGCCGCCTACGCCGCCGCCATCGACGCCCGCCTGATGACCCGTGAGCGCGCCGAGTGGGAGCTGTGGGGCACCGACTGGAACGACACCTACGGCCAAAAGAAGTCCGAACACGAACGCCTGCGCGCCGACGGCATGTTGCCCGTGCCCAAGGCCGGTGCCGCTGCGCCGCCGGACTCTACCCCGTCCGCAGACCCTGGCCCGAACCCGAACCCTTAAACCTGATTTGTGAAAGCCGCCCATGCCCACGGATATCCCGCATTCCCAGACCACCATTACCAGAGTGATCGACTTCAAAATCCCGCTTCCTTACCTGATAAGTGCGAGTGCGGCACTGGTGATCTTTTTGTTTTCGCTGCACGCTGACGTGCGCCAACTTGTGCGTGACGTCAACAAAATGCAGCTCACCACAGAGACCGGGAACCTGCAGCTCGCGTCCATCACCAGCGAGCAGGCGCTGCAGCGCTTTCGGCTTGACGCTATGGAGCAAGAGGTGCAGGCCCTGCGCGAACGTGGCGAAAGCAAAAAGAGCGGGCGTGCACCATGACCTTGCTCGAACTCATTACCGGGGCCTGGGCTATCCAGCCCGACAAGCTGCGCGAGATCCAGGCCATCTACAGCACCCACGCGCGTGGCGACAAGATCGACGTGGCCGCGCTGGAGGCCCGGCTGGGCCGCCCCCTGGCCAATGACCAGCAGGAATACACCGTCGAGCCCGGCGGCATCGCCGTGCTGCGCATGGAGGGCGTCATGGCCCCCAAGGCCAACATGTTCATGCGCATCAGCGGTGGCATGAGCACCCAGATGGCCACCCGCCAACTGGAGAGCGCCACCGCCGACCCGCGCGTGCGCGCCATCGTGCTGGCCATCGACAGCCCGGGCGGCAACGTCATCGGCACCCCCGATATGGCCGCCGCCGTGCGTGCCATGTCTGCCGAGAAACCCATCGTCACCCACAGTGACGGCGCGCTGGCCAGCGCCGCGTACTGGATCGGCTCTGCCGCCAACTCGGTGTACATCAGCGGCTCGGTGGTCGAGGTGGGCAGCATCGGCGTGGTGGTGGACCGCTCGTACAACCCCGCCGCCACCGTGCAGCAAGAAAGCATCGTGGCGGGCCGCTACAAGCGCATTGCCAAGGCCAACGAGCCGCTCAGCGACGAAGCCCGCGCCATCGTGCAGGCCGATGTGGACTACGTGTATTCGCTGTTTGTGGACGACGTGGCGGCCTACCGCAGCGCCACATCCGAACAAGTTCTGGAGCGCATGGCCGAAGGCCGTGTATTCCGAGGCCAGCAGGCCATTGACGCGGGGCTGGTGGACGGTGTTTCCACCCTCGACGCGTTGCTGGAAGCCATGGCCACCAACCCCGCTGCGTATGGGGCGCGCCGCAAGGCCGTCTTTGCCGTAGCGGCGGTTTCCCGTCCGTCCCCAAGCGCCGGTGCTGCGCCCAAAGACACAACCACCAACCGTGAAAAGGAACCCGTCATGCCAGATTCAACTGCTGACAACAAACCCCTCACGCGTGCGTCTTTCGAGCAAGAACACGCGGCCCTGTACGCAACCCTGCGCACAGAGTTTTCCACCATGGGCGCAACGCAAGAGCGCACCCGCATCCAGGCCGTGATGGCCGTGGGTGAAGGCCTGCCCGGCCACGAGAAGCTGCTCAACGCCCTGGCGTTCGACGGCACCACCAGCGCCGAAGCCGCAGGCATGGCCGTACTCACTGCCGAGAAGCAAGCCCGCGCCGCAGCCATTGCTGCCCACAGCACCGACGCGCCAGCCGCCGCCAAGCCCAGCGCCACCCCCGAGGACGACGCCAAGCCAACCCATGCCGCCACCGCAGCCTCTGCGGTAGCCCTCTACAACAAAGCCCACGGAATCAAACCCAATGCCTGATACCTCACTCGCCGCTGGCGTCGCCAGCGCATCCTCCCCCGTCTATGTCGAGCTGATCGCGGGCAACGCCGATCTGCTGGTGTCCCGCAAGGGCACGCTGGCCGTGGGGCAAAACCTCACGCGTGGTGCTGTGCTGGGTGTGGTCACCGCTGGCGGTGCCTACAAGCTCAGCGCGTCTGCCGCGGCCGACGGCTCGCAGACCCCTGTGGCCGTGCTGGCCCACGACACCGACGCCACCGCCGCAGCTGCCGAAACCCTGGTCTACGAGCGCGGCGACTTCAACTCTGCCGCCATGACCTTCGGGGTCGGGCACACCGCCGACAGCGCCCGCACCGTGCTGCGCGACGCTGGCATCACCATCATCAAACCTTACGGAGTGGCCTGACCATGCCTGACATTCTTTTTGACACCGCCACGCTGCAAGGCGTGGTGCGCGCGCTGCCGCTGCCCAAACTGGGCTTTGCGGCCAAATACTTCCAGACGGTTGTCGAGTCCGACGATGCCGAAATCCGCTTCGACGTGGAGGGCACCGACCTGCGCATGGCACCCTTCGTGTCGCCGCTGGTGGCTGGCAAGCTGGTGGGTGACGTGGGCTTCGAGACCAAAACCTTCCGCCCGGCCTACATCAAGGACAAAGCCATCTTCTCCCCCCAGCGCTCGCTCACGCGCCGCCTGGGCGAGGCCATCGGTGGCGAGTTCACGCAGCAGCAGCGGCTGGAGCTGGCCATTGCCACCGACCTGTCCAACAAACTGCAGCGCCTGGAGCGCCGCCAGGAATGGATGGCGGTGCAGGTGCTGCTGCACGGCAAAATCACCGTGGCGGGCGACCAGTACCCCTCGCGGGTGGTGGACTTTGGCCGAGCCTCGGGCAACACCGTGGTCAAGACCGCTGGCAACCTGTGGGGCGACGCTGGCATCAGCCCGCTGGACGACCTGCGCAACTGGTCTGAGGCCGCCGACGCGCCCATCACCGACTGGTACCTCACCCCCGACGCTTACGCCATCTTCCGCAAGTCGGCGGACGTGAAGGCCGAGATGGAGCTGCTGCGCGGCACATCCACCCTCACCGGCGATGCAGTGCTGTCGCGCGACCTGATGCTGATGGGCGTGGTGGCCGGGCTGCGCATCTGGGTGATTCCGCGCCTCAAGGTCACCCACGAGAACGGCACCACCAGCCAGATCGTGCCCGACGGCACCGTCATCGGCATGGCAGACGCCTACTTCGAGGGTGTGCGCCACTACGGTGCGATCCAGGACGTGGACAACCTGCAGCCCGGCGCTTACTTTGTGAAGAGCTGGACAGACCAAGACCCCAGCGCCCGCTACGTGCTGCTGCAAAGCGCCCCGCTGCTGGTGCCCTACCGTCCCAACAGCTGTTTCCGCGCCACGGTGCGCTAAGGGGCCTTGCCATGAAATTCATTGCAAACCACACCGTGCAGGTCGGCAAAGCGCCCAACGTCAAAACCATCGAGCAAGGGCAGACCTTGCCCAAGCTGCCGGTGGACGAGCTGATGCGGCTGCAAGACCTCGACGCCATCACCGGGGTGGACGAGCCTGCACCCGCAGCGCCCGCCAAATCGGCGGACGAGATTGCGGCCGAAAAAGCAGCGGCAGAAAAAGCCGCAGCCGCAGCCGACGCCGACGCCGCCCTCGAAGCCGCACTCGCCAAGGCCTGACGCGATGGACCTCGAAGAAGACATGGCCCTCGTGTTCTTCGGCACCGACTTTGCCCACACCTTCACGCGCCAGCGGCCCCTGGTGGCGGACGTGGATGTGGTGGCGATCTTGGGTGTCGCAGACGCCGAGGCCCTGGATGGCCGCGTCATCGCTGCCGCACGCACCCTGCGCATGCCTGCCACGGCAGATGTGCGCGCGGACGACGTGCTGCTGGCGGTGCAGGCCATCCCGGGCATGGGCGTGGCGGTGGGCGCGCGCTTCAAGGTGTTGGAGCCGCCCCAGCGCGTCAACGACGGCATGGAAGCAGAGGCGCTGCTGGGCAGCGTGTCGGCATGAGTACTACCCCGCTCACGCCAGACACCCTGCCCGAAGGTGCTCCCCATGCCATCGGCGCGGCCATTGTGCGCATGTTGCGCGAGGGGTTTTCGGCTGCGGCGGATGTCGCCGTTCTCGACAACCCCAAGCGCCTCAGCGACCTCAACGATGGCGACCGCATCGTGTTCTTCGAAGACCAAAGCGACAAGCCCAATGGTCAGCCGGGCCAGTCTGCCAAGCGTGTCTACAGCTTTGCCGTGGGGGCCATCAACCGCACCCAGGAAGGGCGGCAGGGCGCACACGCCGACTACCGCGCTGCCAAGCGCATCGTGCGGGCCAGCATGCCCGAAATCCTGAAGCTGGTGCAGCCCGAAGGCCGGGGCCT
>JAYVXE010000310.1:0-4664 GCA_043785395.1 Burkholderiaceae bacterium
GAAGACAACAAGGTCACGCTCGGCTTCATCACCGGGCTCGACTACAGCAACCCTTACCTGAGCCCTTTTGAAGAATTCCAGCGCTGGAAGACCCACGCCAACATCCGCTGGTACCTTGAAGGCGATGCCGCCAAAGGCATCCAGCCCGCCAAACGCATTGGCTACGGCGCGCGCGCCATCACGGCGGGCGGCTTGCAATCGCTGCCCAAGACCGTCTTCCCCGGCGGCGCCCTGCTCGGCTGCGACGCCGGCTACCTCAATGTCAGCCGCATCAAGGGCAGCCACGCGGCGATCAAGTCCGGCATGCTGGCCGCCGACGCCGCCTATGACGCTGTCCAAACCGGGCGCCAGCACGACGAACTCAGCGCCTATCCGGCGGCGTTTGAGGCCAGTTGGCTCTATACCGAGCTGAACAAGGCGCGCAACTTCAAGGCCTGGTTCAAGAAGGGCTTGACCACGGCCACGCTGATGAATGGCTTCGAGCAATTTGCGCTCAAAGGCCATATCCCGTGGACGCTGCGCCGCAGCCAGCCCGACCACCAAGCCCTCAAACCGGCCTCCCAGTGCCAGCCCATTGACTACCCCAAACCCGACGGCAAGCTGACCTTTGACCGACTCTCCAGCGTCTTCATCAGCAACACCAACCACGCCGAGAACCAGCCCGTGCACCTGACGCTGATCAACCCGGCAACGCCGGTTGCGATCAACCTGGCGCAGTTTGCCGGCCCCGAGGCGCGCTACTGTCCGGCGGGGGTTTACGAATTTGTCAAGAATGAAGACCAAAGCGATCGCCTGCAAATCAATGCGCAAAACTGCGTGCATTGCAAAACCTGCGACATCAAAGACCCGACGCAAAACATTGTCTGGGTCACGCCCGAAGGCGGCGGCGGCCCCAACTACTCGGGCATGTAACCAAGCCGCCTGCGCTTGGGCGCCGCCAAGGGATTACGCCGCACCACGGCAGGCCTGCGCTGAAGTAGACTTCGGTGCAGGTGCAGGTGCAAGATTGATAGCAGCGACAGCAACAGCGCAGCGCCTTGCCCCCACTACAGAACGACTTACGCAATGGAGACACTCGCTATGAAATATTTTTCCTGGACCACTTTGACCGCCGCCAGCGCCTTGGCCCTGGCCACCGCCTTGGTGCCCGCCCACGCCCAGCAAAAATCGGTCGCCGTGACCGCCATTGTGGAGCACCCTGCGCTTGACGCGGTGCGCGACGGCGTTCAGGCAGCGCTCAAAGAGGCTGGTTTTGAGTCTGGCAAAAACCTCAAGTGGCAGTACCAAAGCGCCCAGGGCAATACCGGCACGGCAGCGCAAATTGCGCGCAAATTCATTGGCGACAAGCCCGACGCCATTGTGGCCATTGCCACGCCCTCGGCCCAGGCGGTGATCGCGGCCACCAAGAGCGTGCCGGTGGTTTTCTCAGCCGTCACCGACCCGGTCGCAGCCCAACTTGTCAAAAGCTGGAACGCTTCGGGCAACAACGTCACCGGCGTCTCCGACCTGCTCGCGCTCGACCAGCAAATGGCGTTGCTGCGCCAAGTCGTACCCAACGCCAAGCGCGTAGGCATGGTCTACAACCCCGGTGAGGCCAACTCGATGGTGGTCGTCAAGCAGATGCGGGCCTTGCTGCCCACGCTGGGACTGAGCTTGGTCGAGGCCGCCGCGCCGCGCACGGTCGACGTCGGCAGCGCCGCCCGCAGCCTGGTCGGCAAGGTCGATGTGATCTATACCAACACCGACAACAACGTGGTCTCGGCCTACGAGGCGCTGGTCAAAGTCGGCCAAGAAGCCAAGATACCGCTGATCGCCTCCGACACCGACAGCGTCAAGCGCGGCGCGATTGCCGCTTACGGCATCAACTACCGCGAACTCGGCGAGCAAACCGGCCGCATCGTGGTGCGCATTTTGAAGGGCGAAAAACCAGGCGACATCAAGCCCGAAACCAGCAGCAAAACCGAGTTGTTCGTCAACCCCGGCGCCGCCGAGAAGCAGGGGGTTAAACTCTCGCAAGCGCTTATTCAGTCTGCCGCACAGGTTATTAAGTAACATTTGATGCAATAAAGCGCCGATGCCCTGCGCCCGACGCCCCCAAAGAGCCAGGCCCTGCGTGGCTCTTTGCTTGCCCGCCCTTCCCGCCTAAGCCATGTCCCTCTTCTCTTTGTTCGGCGCCCTTGAAATCGGCCTGATCTTCAGCCTGGTTGCACTCGCCGTGCTGATCTCATTTCGGCTGCTGCGCTTTCCCGACCTCACCGTCGACGGCAGTTTCCCGCTGGGCGCGGCCGTCTGCGCCGTGCTGATCACCAGCGGCAGCAGTCCGTGGCTGGCGACCCTGGCCGCAGCCGGCGCCGGTGCCGGTGCCGGACTGGTCACCGGCTGGCTCAATGTCAGGCTCAAAATCATGGACTTGCTGGCCAGCATTTTGGTCATGATCGCGCTCTACTCCATCAATCTGCGCATCATGGGCGGCCCCAATATTCCGCTGATCAACGAGCACACACTGTTCACCCAACTCCAGCCCGACGGCCTGCCCGACTACATCGCCCGCCCGCTGCTGCTGCTGGGAATGGTGGTGGTGGCCAAGCTGCTGATGGACTGGTTTTTTGCCACCGAGCGTGGCCTGGCGATCCGCGCCACCGGCTCCAACCCACGCATGGCACGCGCACAAGGCATCAACACCGGCGCCATGGTGCTGCTCGGCATGGCGGTCTCGAACGGCTTGGTCGGCTTGGCGGGCGCGCTGTTTGCGCAAACCCAGGGCGGCGCCGACAGCTCGATGGGCATCGGCACCATCGTCATCGGACTGGCGGCGGTCATCGTGGGCGAAAGCATCCTGCCCTCGCGCCGCCTGGTGCTGGCCACGCTGGCCGTGGTGCTGGGCGCCATCGTCTACCGGCTGCTGATTGCGCTGGCGCTGAACAGCGACTTCATCGGCCTCAAAGCGCAAGACCTGAACCTCGTCACCGCCGTGCTGGTTGCCATCGCGCTGGTCATTCCCCAACTCAAGCGCAAGCTGGCACAACGCCGCCCACGCTAACCCACCGTCGATTCGCCCACCATGCTCAGCGCCCAGCAGCTCGAACTCCGCTTCAACCCCGGCACACCGATCGAAACCCGGGCCCTGCGCGGTATGACGCTGGAGATTCCAGCCGGCCAATTCGTCACCGTCATTGGCTCCAACGGCGCCGGTAAATCAAGCTTTCTGAACGCCATCTCGGGCGACCAGCCAATCGACAGCGGCCAGATCCACATCGCAGGTCTTGACGTCACACGGCTGCCTGTGTGGGCCCGTGCGGCCCAGGTTGCACGGGTCTTCCAAGACCCGATGGCCGGTACCTGCGAAGACCTCAGTATCGAAGAAAACATGGCACTGGCGCAGCAACGCGGCAGCTTTCGCGGCCTGCGCCGGGCCGTCAAAACCTCGCAGCGCGAGAACTTTCGGCAGCGTTTGGCAAGCCTCGGACTGGGCCTGGAAAACCGCCTCAGCGACCGCATTGGCCTGCTCTCCGGCGGCCAGCGCCAAGCCGTCAGCCTACTGATGGCGGCACTCCAGCCCTCGCGCATCCTGCTGCTGGACGAGCACACAGCAGCCCTTGATCCGCGCACCGCCGACTTCGTGCTACAGCTCACACGCCGCATCGTGACTGAAAACCAGCTCACGACCATGATGGTCACGCACAGCATGCGCCAGGCGCTCGATGTGGGCGAGCGCACCGTCATGCTGCACCAAGGCCAGGTGGTGTTGGATGTCTCCGGGCCTGCCCGCAGCCGCCTTGATGTGCCCGATCTGCTAAAGATGTTTGAGCAGGTGCGCGGTGAAAAACTCGCCGACGACGCGCTGTTGTTGGGCTAAACCGGGCCGCTGGGCTCGCAGCAACTGGCTGGCCCGGCCAACGCCAGGTGTGCAGGTGCACAGGCACCGACTTTGCGCTGCTTCGGCCACGCTGGCAGGCATTTTTGGAGGAGATCGGATGAAAATCGGTGAACTGGCGGCAGCCGCCCAATGCACGACAGAAACCATTCGTTTTTACGAAAAAAAAGGTTTGCTGCCCAAAGCCGGACGCACCGAGGGCAACTACCGCAGCTATGGCCAGGCGCATGTCGAGCGCCTGCGCTTTATCCGCAACTGCCGTGCGCTCGACCTGACGCACGATGAGATCCGCCCGCTGCTGGAGGCCTTGGACCAGCCACTGGCCGACTGCAGCAGCGTCAACACCTTGCTCGACGCGCATATCGGCCATGTCAGCGCGCGCATCGCCGAGCTGCGCCAGCTCCAGCGCCAACTCAGCGCCCTGCGCATCCAATGCCAAAGCCCGCAGGCCAGCCGCCAGTGCGGCATCCTGCTCGGCCTGGCCGACATGCCAAGCACCGCCCGCAGCGAACGCTCGTCGCACCTGGGCTAGCAGCCGGCGCGGCGCAGCTCGTGCTTGCGTCCAGCGGCGCCCTGGTTTACGGCATGTGAGAACCCATAACCTGCGTTGCCAGGGTTTTTGAATTTACAAATAAGAATCATTCGCATATATTAAGCCCATGGCCAGCTGCCCCACCATGTGTTCCGCATGGACGATGAAGCCAGCACTGTTGTTCAAACCGTGTTTATGTAAAGGCTTGCGTCATGGTATTTCCACCCACCCCACCCTCCCTGCGTCCGCGCCAGCTGG
>JAYVXE010000311.1:0-4653 GCA_043785395.1 Burkholderiaceae bacterium
CCTAGCCAGGTCAATTTTGCGTAAGTCCCATCACTATTGTTTTAAGAGCTTAGAACTATTGCAATACAACATTATTGTATTCAATTGGCATTGAAATGCCCTAGACACATGCGGTAACAGCTATCCAATGCACTATAAATGGCCTTGACCGGGCGCCAACACCGGTTGAAACCCACTCCTTTCTCCCATTTTTGTATGACCCACACACCCACCGATACCCAGCCCGCTGCCGAAAAAATGGGGCCAGACGACTTTGACGCGCTCGACATCCTGCTCGATGACCTGCGCCTGCGCGAGGAAGAAATCCCGCAATGGGAGTTTTGCGAAGGCTTCATGGCCGCGCTGATTTGCAGCCGCCGCCCGATTGCTGCGACCGAATACTTCGAGCTGTTGCTCGGTTTTGACGCCACCCCTGGCGCGCCCGACCAGCCCATGCAAACCCATGGCCTGTTTACCGACGCCATCCAGCAGCAGCGCTTTTATGGGCTGTGGATGCGCCGTTGGGACGAGGTTGCGCAAGCACTTGAGGCCGATGTCGAAGCGCTTGATGATGACAACGCCTACCAGCCCGAAGTGTTGGACACACGCGGCGCAATAGCCTCCTTGCCCGAGGCCGAGCGGGCCGAAATGGGCGAGCTTGGCGATGACGCCATCCCTTCATTTGCCCAAATTTGGGCGCTGGGCTTTATGTTTGCGGTGGAAAACTGGCCCGAAGAATGGGCCGCACCGCGCGACAAAGAGGCCGCCCAGTGGCTCGACGACGCACTGCAAGCCATCGTTGCGCTGACCGAGGATGACACCGGCGTGCCTATTTTTTCGATGTACGCCGAGGACAGCCCGCCCAGCATCAGCCAAGCGCGGATCGACGCCTTTGGCGAGGCGATCTGGGCGGTCTACGAGCTGCGCCAACTCTGGCGCAGCTTCGGCCCCCGGGTTGATGCCGTGCGCAGAACCGAAGTCCCCGGCCGCAACGACCCCTGCTCTTGCGGCAGCGGTAAAAAATACAAAAAGTGCCACGGTGCAGGCTGAAACTACCCGCCCAGCAGCGTCGCCAAGCGCGCTAGCGCATGCTGCACAGCCGCCGCCCGCACGGCGGCGCGGTCGCCGGCAAAGTGCTGGCATTCGGCGCTGAGCACGCCGCAGACCGACCAGCCGAACCAGACCGTGCCAACCGGTTTTTCGGCGCTGCCGCCGCCGGGGCCAGCGACGCCGGTGACGGCCAGTGCAACATGCGCAACATCTTCGGCCAACGCGGCCAGCGCCTGAACGCTGGTGTTGGTGTGGACAAGGGCGCCGAGGGCCATCGCGCGCACCACGGCGGCGCTGACCGCGCCGTGCCGGCAGATGATGTCGCCGCCAACGCCCAGGGAGTCGGTTTTGGCCGCATTGGAGTAGGTCACAAAGCCGCGCTCAAACCAGGCACTGGAGCCCGCCAAATCGGTGCAAGCGGCGGCGATCAGGCCGCCGGTGCAGCTCTCGGCGGTGACCAGGCGCAGGTTTTTGTGCAGCAATGCAGCCGCAATCCGGGCCACCAGTGCGGCCACGTCGCGGGCTTGCCGGGCGGCATGGGCTGGCTGGAGGGACTGGACAGGCTGTACGGGGTGTACAGGCTGGAGGGACTCACAAGACATGGAAAAATCTGCCGCCGGCAAGCACCAGCAGCGTGCAAAAGGCGGCGACCAAGTCGTCGAACATGATGCCAAAGCCACCGCGTGCACCGATGCCGTGGAAGGTGGTGTCGGCCCAGCCGACCGGGCCGCGTTTGACCGCATCAAAGCCCCGAAACAGCCCAAAAGCAAGCAACTGCGCGCCAAAGCTGGCCGGCATGAAAAGCCACAGCACCAGCCAAAAGCCCACAACTTCGTCCCACACGATGTGGCCGCAATCGGCCATGCGCAAATGGGTTGAGGTGACGGTGCAGGCCCACCAGCCAACCAAGAAGGAGGCCGCAATCAGCGCGCCCATGGCGGGCGGGCCAAGCCACGGCTGCAACACCAGGTAAGCCAGCCAGGCCCAAAGCGTACCCGCCGTGCCGGGTGCGATCGGGCTTAGGCCGGAGCCAAAGCCAAGCGCAATCCAATGCGCGGGGTGGGCGCGCATAAAGCGGGCGCTGGGCCGAGACGGTGGCGCCGAGGTTGCCGGGGTTGGAGACGGCAGCGGCGCGGAAAAAGGAGGGGACGCATCATGCATCCCCGCATTATCGGCAGCTACCGGCCCGCGCTCAGGCCGGATAGCGCAGGATCGCCGCCAGTGCTTGGCCGTCGGGAATGTCGGCGCGCCGCACGCTCAGCACCTGGCCGCCACTGAGCAGCACGCGGCGCGCGACCTCGTCCACCACGCCGTAGCTGGCAGCACTCGGGTGCTCGGCAAAGTGCACGGCGCCGGTTGCGTCGTCTACCGTTCCCTCGGTCTCGGCGTCCATGTCGACCAGCAGGCTGTGCACGGCGCCAAACGTGGCCGCCCGGGCGGCTTGCGCGATGTCGGTGGTGGCGCGGCCCTCGACGCTGCGCTGGCGAAACAGCGTTGCCCAGTCGGCCAGCTGGGCACGGTACAGGCCGTCAAGCACCGGACGGGCAGCGGCGGCCAGTTCGGCATCGCTCATGCGCTCGGGGTTGCCGTGCAAGCCCTGTGCCGCCAAGTGGGGGTAGGTGTTGACCGAGCGGTAGAGCGCGCCCAGGGTTTCAACTCCGGCCAGCACCAAGGGCGTGTCCGCGCCGGCCAGCAGGCCGCGCAAGGCCGCGTCGATTTGGCGCACATATTTGCGCTGCCGCAACTTGGGGTCGGCATTGCCGGCCATGCGCCCGCTGTGCGTGCGGTTTTCTGCGCCGAACTGCCCGGCGGCCACGGCCGCATCGCTCGGCATGCCGCTTACGCGCACCTCGGCCGCCGGCAGATTGGGCGAGACCTCGATCAGCCGCACGCCGCCTTCGGCCAGTGCCAACACATAGCCCGCATGGCCAAACGTGGTGGCGCGCAGCAAGGGTTTGAGGTGGAAGCGGTCGGAGACCTTGACCATCGGCTCTAAGGCGTTGGGGATGCGAAAGCTGCGCAGGTTGTCGGGCGTGGCATAGACGACCAGGCCATGCGCCTGGTGGCGCCAGAAGTCGTCGTCGTCGACCAAGTCGTCCAGCTCTTCTTCCAGCGCCCAGAGTTTGCGCTTATTCGCCCCCTTCGCTTCCAGCTGGGCCAGGGCTTGTTTGCCCAGGTTTTTCAACAAAATACGATCGCCCCCAGTTTCCAGGCTGACCGGCGTGGTGGGCAAAAAAAGCGAGACACTGATGTCATTGCGCTGTTTGGCGAGGTCAACAAAGTCAAGGCTGGTTGGGATATCGAGATAAAGCATTGCCGCTCTCCGGTGGTGAAAAACCCAAAAATGGGTAGAAAAACTCCTTGGCCGCTCACCTTGGCACGCACCGCCATCGCCGCATGGCGCGCTCCCCGGTACCAAGTCCGTCTTGCTTCTAACGAAATGCGGTGACCAAGAGTTGACACGCACCGGCCCATCCCTGCGACAGGAAAACCCCATGGCCATGGATCCAAAAAATCATCCTGCCAAAAATGGCGGTGTTTTTAGCCCTTGTGGCAGACACAAACAGGGCGCAGGTGCCCGAGAAAATTGGCGCCAGCGTCCACGCCTTGCCTCTCAGCCCACCACCGAGACCTGCGCCAGCCCGGCATCGACGACCAGGTTGTGGCCGGTGATGCCGGCGCTGTCCTCGCTGGCCAAGAACAGCGCAGGGCGGGCGACGTGCAGGGATTCGAGGCGGAATTTCAGGCATTGCAGCTCGATGAACTGCTTGTCCTCTTCGGGCTTGCGCCAGAGGGCGGTTTGGCGTTCGGTGGCAATGGCGCCCGGCACCAGGGCGTTGACGCGGATTGAAAACTCACCCAGCTCGCGCGCCAGGCTGCGCGTCATGCCGCTGATGGCGGCCTTGCTGGCGGTGTAGCCGATCAGGTTGGGGCGCCCGCGCATCCAGGAGATGCTGCCCAGGTTGATGATGCTGCCGCCGAGCTTGGCCGCGCGCAGCTGGCGGGCCACGCTTTGGGTGGCAAAGACGTGGTGGCGCAGGTTCAGGTTGAGGTGCTTGTCCCACGCCTCGGGCGTGAGGCTGTCGAGCGTGTGGCGGTCGTCACGCCCGGCGTTGTTGAGCAAGATTTGGATCGGGCCGAACTTTTGCGCAACCCGCTCCAGCAAGGCTTGCAGGGCCGGGATGTCGCACACGTCGCAGGCCTCGTAGTAGGGCGTGCGCAGCCCGGCTTGCGCCAGCTCCTCGCACAGTGCTGCGCCGCCCTCGGGGCGGGTGCCGCAAAACGCCAGCTGCGCGCCTTGCAGGGCAAAGGCTTTGACCATTTCGGCGCCAATGCCGGAGCTGCCGCCGGAGATGAATACAACTTTGTCGCGCAGTGAAGGGTAGCTTGCCAGGGGCATGGGGAGGGCTTTCTAAGGGTGAGGGATGGTTGGGTTGGGCTGAGGTGAGCGCGCCGCAGGCGCTTCGGGGGATGGAGGTTTACGTGAATTTTCGTAACTACTCAGGTGGTCTGGCTTGGTTTTACGCCCTCTCCCTCTGGGAGAGGGCGGGGGTGAGGGCTGGCGGCCTGTGCATGGCGCTGTCTTGTTTTGTGGCTTGCTGGCCCTCACCCCAACCCTCTCCC
>JAYVXE010000312.1:0-4604 GCA_043785395.1 Burkholderiaceae bacterium
ATCGTGATCCGATCGGCTTCGCCGAGGTGTGAGTAGTGCGTTCCCATGGGGCTGTACCTTACTGGATGGGGGGTGTTGCACTTCAAATTGGAGCCCGCCCAGTAGCGAACTTTTGCTTCGCTTTCAATTATTTTAAGATCCCCCACTTTTTGTTGCAAGGAATTTCAAGCTTGCAAGTGACGGAGGCATCCTCATTAATTATGATATTTATTTCAGTCACTATTTTTCCTTTGATAAATTGAATCTCTAACGTAATTTATCCCGCGGAACTTGCGGGATAAGTGGGACAGTGCGGAATATTCTGGGCACGGCTTCTTCCTAAAAATGGCTTGCAGCTTGGGCTGTGCTCCGTGCACTGTTAAAAAACACAAGTATAAAAATTCCATGAAACCCGGCATGCCCGTTATGCGCTTCACACGCTTGTTGGACCAAGTCTGCAAGCGCATTCGATACCTGCACTATAGCCTCGGCATCAAGAAGCCTTACCTGTACTGGGTGTGCTTTTTCATCCCTTAAACCGGGCGTTCGGAGGGCATGCGGCATCCGCGGTCGACCTGCTGCTGCGGTGATCTATCTGCTATTTTTAAGATAGCTAACTCCGCAGAAACAGCGTACGCCAGAGCCCTATTTCGGCACAAATTCAAAGTCAATATGGCTCTTTTCCGCATTCACCTCCACCAGCCGCACCCGCACACTGTCCCCCACATCCAGCCCCTCAAAACCCCGCACCACGGATAACGGATAAGCCATTCAACCGCACGAGCCGCAGTATAGAGCTCAGCAACGGGCTTCGAACTCCCTGCTCGCCCCCTGGATTTCCTGCCCGTGTAGCAGCTTCACGATGAAAAAGCGCCGTAAGCCCAACCCATAGCGTTGCGACGGATGCGACAGGCGCAGGCCTGGCCAGCGGCAAGTCAGAATCGCCCCTTCAACCATTCACCAGCTGATGCGCTGATCAAGCTCAAAGTTCGGTGCCGGTTGCGCCGCCAGGTCCCAATCTGCTGGCTCGATTTGCGCCCCGTCATCGCTCTGCGCATCACTACAGTCATCCCACAGCGGTGGCCCGCGCGCCGGGGATATGCGTGGTGGCTCGGGGTCCACCCCGATGTGATCGAGGATCTTGCGGATCTGCGTGGCCTCGGTAATGAACGCGATCAGGCGCATCTGTCCGCCGCACTTCGGGCACAGCAGCGGGAGGACTTCGTAGATGCGGGCGATCAACACCGCCCACAGGTAATGCGCGTTCGACCGTTTTGGTGTCGCGGGCTCGGGCGTGGGCGGGCTCGCCTGGAACAACGGCACCACTCCAGGAGCGCCCTCGCTCATGTTGGCTTGCCTCGGGGGTGCTTGTGCCAGCGCCACTGCCGCAGCCCTGTGCGGCGAGTTTGGTGCCAGCACGCCAAAGTAGCGATGCCGGAGCGTTCGCGGCGGCGGCACCAGGGCTGCAAGGCGGGCTATCAGCTCCAGCGGTGTGAGGTGCAGCTCGTCACCCGTTCAGGCTGGAGCCGAAGCGGTGGATGTGGACTTGGGGTTTTGCCAAGGCCACTGCGCCGATGTGCAGCGCCGCCCTGTCCACCTGGGCCGCACCGGGGCTGTGAGCCTGCAGGCTTTGCGCAACAGCGCGCAGGAAGATGCGCAGCACCATGTTCAGAGCTGCCCCGTCGCGCTGCATGAATAGGACTTACACAAAACCGCCCTGGCGTCGTTCTTTTTTCTTGCCGTACCAGGTGTACTGTCTGCGAAAAAATGCCTAGCCAGGACAATTTTGCGTAAGTCCTTAGGACTTACGCAAACCTTGTTGATAGACACTACCTGTAGCGTCTGAGCTTGTTGAAAAACGCTACCTGTGGATTTTTGCGTAAGTCGTGTCCTAATGAAGTAGCGCAGCCGCTTGGGCACCGACAGCACCCACTGGCGCACCGGCAGGCGGGGAAAGACGTGATCCGTCGACGCCTGGGAGTTCTGGCAGGGACGCAAGAGCCGATTGCACGACCGGCTGCGTTACCGGCTGCACAGCCGGCAAGACGCCGCGTCAACAGACTGGCTGCGAGAACGCCTGGCGCCCTGACGCGCCACCGCCACCGTCGCCGTCGCCGTCGCCGTCGCACATGGGCCACATGGGCCGTCACTGCGGCGTTGTGCCAGTACTCTCGCCAATACAGAGCATGGCCCAACTGCCCCTGCGTCTCAAGGTTTGACGCGAAGCTCCGTCAGCACCAGCGCACCGGCATCGTCCACGGCGCTGAACTGTACTTTGTCACCAATCTTGAGCCCAGTGGGCAGGGCTGCGTCCCGGAGCCGGAACACCATCGTCATGCCCGGCATGTCGAGGTTTTTGATGGGGCCGTGCTTGAGCGTTATTTTTTTGTTTTCCATATCGATCTTGCGCACCTCGCCTTCGCTCAGCTCACTGGCGGCGCTGGCGGTATTGACGGCGCTGGCGGCATCGACAGGGGTGACAGGATTGGTGGCTGCGCTCTGGGCCAGCACCGGGCTGCTGGCGGCTGCGGCCAAGGCGAGCACCAAGGCCACCTTGACGAGTTGGGAGATCGTTTTCATGCTTTATTTCCTTCGTGGTTTTGAAAAACACTGCTGCTGCCGTCGGCTTGCAGCAGCAGCACTTGGTAGGCGTCGCGGCGCCCGCCGTATTCCGGGCCGTCCATGCCGGGCGAGCCAATCGGCATGCCGGGGACGGCCAGTCCGATGCCGGCAGGCCGCTCTTTGAGCAAGCGCAGGATGTCGCTTGCCGGTACATGGCCCTCCACCGCATAGCCGCCAACGGTGGCGGTGTGGCAAGAGCCGTACTGCTGCGCGATGCCAAGCTGGGCGCGGCGGGCGTTGTTGCCGCTGTCGTGCACTTTGACAGCAAAGCCGCTCTTCTCCATGTAGGCGATCCAGTCTTGGCAGCAGCCGCAGCTCGGGTCTTTCCAGACCTCCAACTGCGGCTTTGCCGTGGCTTGGATGCGGCCCGGCTTGGACTGCGCCAGCACCGGTGCGCAGACAACGCCCACGGCCAACGCGCCGATCCAAACCAGCAACGGGCGCCGGCGGGTGTCAGTGCTGCGCATGTGCGACCTCGCTGGCCTTGGCCTGGTTGTTCTTGGTCTGGTTGTTCTTGGCCAGGCCTGCAACCTGCACCTGCCCCTTCATTCCAGCCTCATAGTGGCCGGGCTGCAAACAGGCAAAGTCCACCGAACCGGCTTGGCTGAAGCGCCAGATGATCTCGCCGCTCTGGCCCGGTGCGACCGTGATTTGGTTCGGTTCGTCGTGCTCCATGTTGGGGTGTTTTTTCATCAGCTCGTTGTGTTCTTGCAGCTCCTGGATGCTGCCCAAAACCATTTCGTGCTTGATCTTGCCCGAATTTTTGACGGTGAATTTGACAGTTTCACCCTGCTTGACCTGGATGCTGGCCGGGATAAAGCGCATGGCGTCGTTCATATCGACCGTGACGCTGCGGCTGACCTGGGCTGCTTTGCCGGGCTTGCCGACGGCATTTTTAGCCGCCTTCGCAGCATGGGCGCCGTCGTGGCTGCCGCTGGCAAAGGCATTCAAGGCCAGCAGGCTGAGCGCCACAGCGCCCACAGCACGGGGGAATAAAAAGGGGATGCGTGGTGGCATACAAGGTCCTCATCAGGGGTGGATAAAAAAGAATTTCAAAATCAGGGGAGTCCGACAGGCAACTAATGCCCGCCGTGGCCACGCACGGGCTTGCGCACCTGCACTTGCACCGGCTCGCTGGGCGGCGCCGTTTGCTGGCGTGGCATGGCACCGGGCGCCTGGGCCGGGCCGAGCGGGCGGGTCGGTTCGGCCAGCGCCCCGCTCCACTCGGACGCGACACTCCCCGGGGGGTGCTGGAACCAAGCCGGGTTGCTGTAGTCGCCCGGTTTTTGGTCTTTGCGCACCTTGAGTACGCTGAACATACCGCCCATCTCGACCCCGCCAAACGGGCCTTGGCCGCTCATCATCGGGACCGTGTTGTCGGGCAGCGGCATCTCCATTTCGGCCATGTCGGCCATGCCGCGCTCGCCCATCACCATGTAGTCAGGGATCAGCTGGGTAATTTGCTTGGCCAGGCCACGGTGGTCGACGCCAATCATGGTCGGCACATCGTGGCCCATGGCGTTCATGGTGTGATGGCTTTTGTGGCAATGAAAAGCCCAGTCGCCCTCTTCGTCGGCCAAAAATTCAAATTGCCGCATCTGGCCCACGGCAACGTCGGTCGTGACCTCGGGCCAGCGTGCACTTTTGGGCACGGGGCCGCCGTCGGTCCCGGTGACTTCAAACTCATGGCCGTGCAGGTGCATGGGATGGTTGGTCATGGTCAGGTTGCCGACCCGGATGCGTACTTTGTCGTTATGGCGCACGTTCAAGGAGTCAATCCCAGGAAAAATCCGACTGTTCCATGACCACAGATTGAAGTCGGCCATCGTCATTATTTTGGGCGTATAGGTGCCGGGATCAATGTCATAGGCATTGAGCAAAAAGCAGAAATCGCGTTGCACCTCACTGATCAACGGGTGTTTGGCCTTGGGATGGGTTACCCAAAAGCCCATCAAGCCCATGGCCATTTGCACCATTTCATCGGCATGGGGGTGGTACATGAA
>JAYVXE010000313.1:0-4587 GCA_043785395.1 Burkholderiaceae bacterium
GTCATCACCAACGGCACGGCGCGCAGCGTATTTGCCGGAGCTGGCTACACCGCAGCGGGAAAGACCGGCACCGCGCAGGCCGTGACCCAGGCCAAGAACACCAGGTACAACGCCCGCGCACTGGCCGAACACCAGCGCGACCATGCGCTCTTCATTGCCTATGCACCGGCCCAGGCACCGAAGATTGCGCTCGCCGTGATCGTCGAAAACGCAGGCTGGGGCGCGGGCGCCGCCGCACCGATTGCCCGCCGGGTGTTCGACTACTGGCTGCAAGACCAGTACCCGAGCCAGGAAGACATGGCCGCCGTTCGCATCGGCAGGGGCGGGGCGCCGCTGGGCACACCGCGCGCTGTGGCCGATATCGAACTGCCCGTGCCCGCCGACCGGGCTGGGCACTGAGCCCAAGCTCCAAAGGTTGCGGAGTCGCTGGCCGATCCAGCGCCGAACGTCTCTCACTCCCAAGTCATGGCCGATGTTCAGGCCGTGATTGACGCCAAACGGAAAAAACATGCCGGCAAAGCCACTGCTTGAGTGGCCGCCGCGACTTGCGCAAAGTCCGGTCTCGGCGGGGCTTTATGCCGCAGTGCCGCCGTCGACGGCAAGCCATCCAACCCGTCCTTGCCCGCTTTGGTTCACCCGCTCAACAAACGCGGCCACGGCGCCCTCCGGCAGTTGCAGCTCCAGCTCCACCAGCGTGCCGTGGCGCACGGCGCCCAGCGTGGCGCCGCCGGCTTCAATCTGGCGCCGCAGCTGGCCTTCGAGTGCGTAGGGGACCGTGCAGCACAGGGTGCGCAGGCGCTGCAACGGTACCGTGTGCGCCGCGCTCAGGGCCTGCGCCACGCTGTCGGTGTAGGCGCGTACCAGGCCACCGGCGCCGAGTTTGATGCCGCCAAAATAGCGCACCACGCTGGCGACAACGCCGTCCAAATCATGGTGGCGCAGCACCTCCAGCATCGGCCGCCCAGCCGTTCCGCCGGGCTCGCCATCGTCGACCGCCGCCGATTGGCCACCCGCCAGCAAAGCCCAGCAAACATGTACCGCTTGCGGGTGCTGGGCGCGCAGTGCGGCAACGATGGCCTGCGCACTGGCGCGGTCGGCGGTCGGTTGCACGCAACCAATAAAACGGCTTTTCTTGATCAGCAGCTCGCTATGGGCGGGGATGAGCAGGGTGCGGGTCATGGGGCATGGGGCATGGGCTTGTCTACAATGCGGATTGCTTGTCGGGGTGCCACGGAAGAATGTTCCAGGCTGAGATCGCACAGTGTGCGGACCCGTTGAACCTGATTGGGATTATCCCCGCGTAGGAAACAAGAAACTTGGCCCAGCATGCCGCCCCGATGACCGGGCGCGGCACCTTGGTCCCCAGGCAGGCAAGACCCCACCACCTGGAGACATTCATGGCCAAAACCGCATCCTCTGTCGACACCGACAAACTCACGCGCAGCATCACGCGCAGCGCTTTTCCGGGTTCCCACAAAATGTATGTGACGGGTTCGCGCCCGGACATTCGCGTGCCCATGCGCGAGGTCAGCCTGAGCCCGACCCTGGTGCAAGACGGCGCCGCCCAGGCCAATCCGCCGCTGCGGCTGTACGACGCATCCGGCGTTTACACCGACCCCTCGGTGGACATCGATGTCCGGCGCGGCCTTGCACCGCTGCGCTCGGCCTGGATTGCCGAGCGCGCTGACAGCGAGGTCTTGCCCGGCATCAGCAGCGCCTATGGCCGGGCCCGGCTGGACGATCCGGCCTTGGCCGCACTGCGCATGCAACAGGCGCTGGCGCCGCGCCGCGCCCGCAGCGGCGCCAATGTGTCGCAAATGCATTACGCGCGCCGGGGCATCATCACGCCCGAGATGGAGTTCATTGCCGTGCGTGAAAACCTGGTCCGCGCGCAGCTGGCCGAGCGGCTGGCAACCGAGCGCTTGCCCCAGCGCGGCCATGCCTTTGGTGCGGCGATACCGCCCGACATCACGGCCGAGTTTGTGCGCAGCGAAGTCGCCCGTGGCCGCGCCGTCATCCCTTGCAACATCAACCACCCCGAGAGCGAGCCGATGGTGATTGGGCGCAATTTTCTGATCAAGGTGAATGCCAATATTGGCAACTCGGCGGTCAGCTCGTCGATTGAAGAAGAGGTGGACAAGCTGGTCTGGTCGATCCGCTGGGGTGCGGACACGGTGATGGATTTGTCCACCGGGGACAATATCCATGAAACCCGCGAATGGATACTGCGCAATTCGCCGGTGCCCATTGGCACCGTGCCGATTTACCAGGCGCTGGAGAAAGTCAATGGCCGGGCCGAGGATTTGAGCTGGGAGATTTTCCGCGACACGCTGATCGAGCAGGCCGAGCAAGGCGTGGACTATTTCACCATCCATGCCGGCGTGCGTTTGGCCTATGTCCCGCTGACGGCTGAGCGCCTGACCGGCATTGTTTCGCGCGGCGGCTCGCTCATGGCCAAGTGGTGTTTATCGCACCACCGCGAGAGTTTCTTGTACGAGCATTTTGAAGATATTTGCGAGATCATGAAAGCCTACGACGTTTGCTTCTCGCTCGGCGACGGCCTGCGCCCAGGCTCGATTGCCGACGCCAACGACGAGGCCCAGTTTGCCGAGTTGCACACGCTTGGTGAATTAACCCAAATCGCCTGGAAGCACGATGTGCAGGTGATGATCGAGGGCCCCGGCCATGTGCCGCTGCAACTGGTCAAGGAAAATGTCGAGAAACAACTGAGCGCCTGCTATGAAGCGCCGTTTTACACGCTGGGGCCCTTGATTACGGATATCTCGCCCGGCTACGACCATATTTCTTCGGCCATGGGTGCTGCCAATATCGGCTGGTACGGCACGGCCATGCTGTGCTATGTGACGCCCAAGGAGCATTTGGGCCTGCCCAACCGCGACGATGTCAAACAGGGCTTGATCGCCTACAAAATCGCCGCCCACGCAGGCGACCTGGCCAAGGGCTTTCCCGGTGCGCAGATGTGGGACAACGCCGTCTCCAAGGCGCGCTTCGAGTTTCGCTGGGAGGACCAGTTCCGGCTCGCCATCGACCCCGATACCGCCATGGCTTACCACGATGAAACCCTGCCCAAGGAGAATGCCAAAGTCGCGCATTTTTGCTCCATGTGCGGGCCAAAATTCTGCTCCATGAAAATATCGCAAGAAGTGCGCGAGTTTGCCCGGCTGCAAAAGGCGCAAGGAACGGTGATCCCAATCACAGCTTCTGCACCCAGCCTGGCGCAGAGCCTGACGCAAAAGGCGCAGGAATTCCGGCAGCAAGGGAGCGAGATTTACCGCTGAGGCGGCGGTTAAATCACTTAATCAATAGCTGCTAGCGCATGTATTTAGGTCATTTCAGGCATTAAAGACATTGAAATTCATATAAAACAAGCGGTAGCAGCTATATTTTTTATTACTTCTGCGGCTGGGCGTGCAGCGCTCACCCAGCCGCAGACATCAAGCCGCAGAGCCGGCCAAGTCGTCCAGGATCGGGCAATCGGGCCGGGCATCGCCATGGCAGCACTGGGTTAATTGCGCAAGCGTGCGCTGCATCGCCTGCATGGCGGCGATGCGCCCGGCCAGGTCTTGCACATGGGCTTGCGCAATGCGTTTGACGCTGGCGCTGCTGCGACCCTGGTTGCGCCACAGGCTGAGCAGTTCGGCGATTTCGGCCATGGAAAAACCCAGGTCGCGGCAGCGTTTGATGAAGCGCAGTGTGTGGAGATCGGCCGGGCTGTAGAGGCGGTAGCCGCTGTCGGTGCGGGCCACCGCACCCAGCAGGCCGAGCGACTCGTAGTGCCGCACCATCTTGGCCGAGACACCGCTGAGCCGTCCCGCCGCACCGATATTCACAAGCCCGCCAGATTCGGCGAGTGGCTCAGGCCGCAACGGCATAACCTTCTTCGGCAATGGCGGCGGCCAACGCGTCGCGCGGCTGCGTGGATTCAACATCAACCTTGTTCTGGCTGCGGTCGATCCTGACCTGGGCTTGGGGGTCGGCTTGCTGGATGGCGCGGGTCACGGCTTTTTCGCAGTGACCACATGTCATCCCGGTGACGGTGAAGGTTTGGTGCATGGCAGCTCCTTGAAGGGTTAATGTGAAACACCCCCGTAGCGCCTGCGGCGCTCCCCCCTCAAGGGGGCGCACCCGGTGGCCTGGCAGAGCCAGATCCATGGGTGCACTGGAAGTGGCGCGGTTTCATCGCTCGGTGGTGCTGGCCCAGTGCATGAGAGTTAAGGCCTGTATTGTGAACTTTACCATGGTGGGAAGGTCAAGCGTTTTCAGCACACACTTCGCGTACACAACCGCGCAGCCAGCGGTGGGCAGGGTCGGCCTGTTGCCGGGGATGCCAGAGCAGGGACACGGTGAATTCAGGCAGGGCAACCGGAAGCGCAAAACTGTACATGCCCGTGCGCAGCACGCCGGTGTGGCGCTCGGGCACGCTGGTGATCAGCTCCGACGCCCGGGCCAGTGCCACAGCGGTTGAAAACCCGTCCACGATGGTGAGCACCTTTCTCTCCAGTCCCAAGGCCTGCAACGCCTCGTCGATCGTGCCTTTTTCCAGACCCCGCCGTGAGACCTGGATGT
>JAYVXE010000314.1:0-4586 GCA_043785395.1 Burkholderiaceae bacterium
CTTCCAGTGCACCCGTGGATCTGGCTCTGCCAGGCCACCAGGTGCGCCCCCTTGAGGGGGAAGCGCCGCAGGCGCTTCGGGGGTGTTTCACGTTAAAGACCGGGCAGGTGGCGCTGGCGCTGTTAGGCCGTGCGACTGTTGCACAGCACCAGCACCAGCGGCGGCTGCTGGTGTTGCTTGGGCTGGCCTTGCTGGCGGCGCTGCTGGTGGTCGGTTGTGCCTGGTACCAGACGGAGTCCAGGGCGCAGCAACTGGTGGCCACGGGACAGGCTTTGATGCAGTCCCAGCGTTTGGCCAGAAATGTGTCGCAGGCCTTGGCTGGGCGTCAACCGGCATTCTCTGAGCTGCGTGAAAGCGCTGCCGGACTTGTCCAGCAAGTGCATGCCCTGCGCGTGGGTGACCCGGAGCTAGGGGTGAGGGCTACGGCCAAACAGCAGCACCTTGCGTTGGAAAAAATCATGCAGCTGGTGCAGCTGGCCCAGACCCAGGCGGGCGCGGTCAGTGCACAGGAGCAGGCCGTGCTGCAAAGCCGTGCGGCACTGAGTACGGTTCGGCGTCAGTCGTCCGATTTGCTGGAGATGGTGGAGGCCATTGCGGCGCGCAAACTCCAGCACCGGGCCACGGCGTCCGACCTTGCCACCACCGGCCAGTTGTTGATGTTGACGCAGCGTATTGGTAAATCGGCCAATGAATTCCAGACCAGGGATGGTGTTAGCCCACAGGCGGTGTCCTTGTTAGGGCAGGACTTGGACGCTTTCAAGGCGCTTGGCGAGGGCTTGCGCGACGGCAGTGCGGGTCTGCAAACGCGAGAACCTCTCATCGCCTTGCTGGCTTTGCAGGCGCAAACCCAGGCCCAGGTTGATGCTGCTTTGGTGCATTTGCAAGGCCTGGTGTTGGCCCGCGAGGCGCAGGCTTCCATCATTGCCGGCAGCGAGCCACTGCGCTTGGCGTTGCTGGCCTTGCAGCGTAGCCTGGCCGCTCAAAGCGGGCTGGGCGCTGGGCTGATGCTGGCCGTGGTGGCCGCTTTGTTGGCGGCGATGGCGTGTGCTTGGGGCTTGGCTCGGGTGCCGTTGCAGGCGGCACAGCAGCCGCAGCGCGTCGATGATGGGCAGCAAGCGGCTCAGGCTCAGGCTGCGGTTGTGCGTTTGAGGAATGAGCTAGAAGCTTTGGCCGAGGGTGATTTGACGCAAACCAGCACGGTAACGGATGACGTTACCGGCGCCATTGCCGAGTCGCTCAACCAGGCCATTGAGGCGTTGCGGGGCTTGGTGGGCAAGGTGCAAAGTGCGGCCAACCGGGTTGCGCAAACGACGGCGCAGATTGACAGCACGTCGACCGAGCTGCTGGCGGCATCAACCGAGCAGTTGCGCGAGATCCGCGAGACCGGTCGCTTCGTGCTGGACATGGTTGCGCGCATTGCCGACGTGTCAAAGCAGGCGCAAGCGTCCGCCACGGTGGCGAGCCAGTCGTTGTTGACGGCCAACACTGGCGTGCAAGCCGTGCAAGACGCTGTGTGCGGCATACAGGCCAGCTGCGATCAGATCCAGGAAACGTCGACACGGATCAGGCGTTTGGAGGCGTCAGCGCAGGAAATGGGCGAAATCACCGCGTTGATCTCTGCGGTCACAGCACAGACCCATACGGTGGCGCTTAACGCAGCGGCCCAGGCCGCTGCGGCGGGTGAGGGCGGGCGCGGCTTTTCGGTGGTGGCCGAAGATGTGCAGCGCTTGGCCGAGCGCTCGGGTGACGCTACGCGCCAAATTACGGCATGGCTCCAGGCGATTCAGGCCGACACCCAGGCGGCTGTGGTGGCGCAGGAGCGTTCGAGCGCGGGCGCTGTCGACGCCCGCCGGTTGGCCGAGCGGGCCGGTGCGGCGCTGAGTGAGCTTGAGCGGGTCGCCGGCCATTTGGCCGCCTTGGTTCAGCAGGTGTCGCTGGTTACAGTGCACGAAGCCGAGTTGGCCAATGCCATGGGCGACAACATTCAGCACATTTTTGCGGTGACCTCGCAAACGGGCGAAGGCACCCGCACTACCGCCCAGCAGGTGCGTGCTTTGTCGCGCAGCGCACAGGAGCTGCACGGCTTGGTGGCGCGCTTCAAGATTGAGTGACACGCACCGGCGGTGCTTGGGCCGTGTATTTGCAGGTGAGTACCGATCAGCGCCAGCGCCCGGTTTGCCGTCCAATCGCCCAGCGGCCTTGCAAGACGTGCAAAAACAGGCCAAGACGTGCAAAAAAGACGTGCAAAAAAGGCCCAAAAACACGCGCTACAGCGCGCACGGCCACCCGTATCCGCTGGTGGGCCGTGCCTGTGAGAATGCTCTGGCTCAGTGGCTCGCATCAAATGCAAGTTGGCCGCCAACCAGGGTGTAGCGTACCCGGCCCGGCAGTTCGTAGCCCTCAAACGGCGTGTGCAAGCCTTGGCTGCGCAAGGCGCTGGGCTGCACTGTCCACCTGGCGGCTGGATCGAAGATGCACAGGTCGGCGACGCCGCCTTCGACCAATTGGCCAAGGCTTGCTTGCAGTGTGCCGACGGCCGAGCCCAGCACCTGGGCCGGGCCCTGGGTCAGCACCGCCAGTGCGCGCAACAGGGCTGCGGCGTCCGTGACGCCAGAGCGGTCTTGGCCCCATTTCAGGGCCAGGCTGAGCAGCAGCTCGACGCCCGTGGCGCCGGGCTCGGCTTCGGCAAACGGCAGGATTTTGGCGTCTTCGCTGACCGGGTTGTGGTCGGAGACCAGCGCGTCGATCGTGCCGTCGGCCAATGCAGCGCACAGCGCGTCGCGATCACGCTGCTGGCGCAGCGGTGGGTTGAGCCGGGCGCGGCTGTCAAAGAAGCCGATGTCGAGGTCGCTCAGGTGCAGGCTGTTGATGCTGACGTCGCAGCTCAAGGGCAAGCCCTGGGCTTTGGCTGCGCGCACCAACGCGACCCCGGCGGCGCTGCTCAGGCGGCACAAATGCACGCGTGTGCCGGTGCTCTTCATCAACTCCACAATGGTAAGGATGGCAATCGTTTCAGCCGCCACCGGCACGCCTGCCAGCCCGAGCCGGGTCGCTAAGGCGCCGCTGGCTGCCACGCCTTTGCCCAGGTGCAGCTCTTGCGGGCGCAGCCAAACGCTGTAGCCAAAGCTGGCCGCGTATTGCAGCGCACGTTGCAATACCAAGGTGTTGGCCAGCGGCACTTCAGCTTGGCTGAAGCCGACGCAGCCAGAGTCGCTCAGCTCAACCATCTCGGTCAGCACTTCACCGGCCAAGCCACGGGTCAGGGCGCCGAGCGGGAAGAGGCGCGACTGGTGGAGTTTTTCGGCCTTGAACTTGAGCATCTCGACCAAGCCCGGCTCGTCCAGCACGGGGTCGGTGTCGGGCATGCAGACCAAGCTGGTGACGCCGCCGGCCGCAGCCGCAGCCATTTCGGATTCGAGCATGGCCTCGTGTTCTTGGCCAGGCTCACGCAGCCGAGTGGCCAGATCGACCAGGCCGGGGGCCAGAATGCAGCCGCTGGCGTCGATCACGCGGTCGGGTGTGAACCCAGGCAGCACCCGGCCGAGCGCAAGAATGCGTCCGCCCGCCAAGGCCACTGGGCCATGCTGGTCAAGCCCGGTGGTCGGATCGATCAGGCGGGCGTGTTCGATAAGGGTTTTCATAAATTTTGATGAAATATGGCTTTATCGCTTATGGATAAAGTGTTCTTTGCTATTAATATTTTTTGCGTATGGTGCGGCCATCGGTCACGGTTTGGGCATAAGCGCGTTGCGCTGTTGCATGCCCAGGGCCGTTAAGCGGTAGCGCTGCATGCGGCTTTGCGGCTGGCCTGGCAAGGTCATCTCCACATAGCCCGCCGCAATGGCCGGAGCCAAATAAGCTTGGCGGAAATGGTTTGCGTTTTTAAGCTGTAACAAGGCCTGGATATCACGCCGTGCCATCGCGTCGTGCATAACCCGCAGCAAATCTGTGACTTGCATGGTGACTTGCATGGTGACTTGCATGGTGGGGGGGCCAGTTTCTGAGGCAGTTTGTTGCGTCAAGCGATTCCCGGCAGCTTGACGCAGACCTGCACTGCGCCTTTGCAGGCCCAAGGGCGTGAGCTGGTAGCGCTGTTTTTTACTGCGTGGCGTCTCTGGCAGCGTCATCGTAAGCAAGCCCGCTTCTATAGCGGGAAGCAGGTAATTTCGGCGGAAATGGTCAGCATGCCGCAGTCCTAGCGCCTGGCGCATCATCGTGAACGTGAACGTCAACGTCATACCGCCATCGAGTACCGTGAGCAACTTCACAACATCATCGGTGACATCATCGGTGACATCATCGGTGAGTGCCTCTTCAAGCTCAGCCGGAGCTTGTGCCAGGGGATGCACGGGAAGCCGGATGAGGCAGGAGCGGCGCTCATCGTCGCTTTCAAATACCGGTTCGGGTGAGCCGTTTGCGGCCATCATTTTCAGTATTTTGGGTAAACCGGTGGAGCGACCTTCGGTCAAACCCAGTTCTTTTAAAAACTCGCCAATACGCCGATTGCGATAACGGCGGCTGACGGCCTGGCCGGTTTCAAAATCATGCAGCTTGATCGACCGGTCAGGCCCCGGAAAGCTCAGCAC
>JAYVXE010000315.1:0-4583 GCA_043785395.1 Burkholderiaceae bacterium
GCGCGCCCCTTCCAGTGCACCCGTGGATCTGGCTCTGCCAGGCCACTGGGTGCGCCCCCTTGAGGGGGTAGCGCCGCAGGCGCTTCGGGGGTGGTCTAAGTTCACCACCTCGGAGCCGCCGAAAACTCCATCTACGCCTGTGCTGTCGGTGAAAGTACGACGAGTCGCAATCCTGGAAGGTTGGCAAAGTCGCTGGCATTCAGCGTCATCAGCGCATAGCCATGTTCGATGGCCTGTGCCGCGATCCACAGGTCGTTGTAACGGGGCCTTGGTGATCGGCCGCTTTGTTTGACGGCAGCCGCAAGCACGCCAAAGGCCGCTGCGGTCTGCTTGGAGACCTCCAGGATGGGTCGACTCTCGATTTGGCGCAAGTAAGCGGCTCGAACGGCCCGTTCGGCCGGATCAGCACAAGACTCGACACCAAAGTTGAGCTCGCCCAGAGAGATCACCGAAGTGAAGATCGGTGCGTCGTTCGCGGCAGCGATCACCGCTTGGCGTTCCACCTGCCCAGCGGCGAGCGCCACCCAAACACAGCTGTCGAAAATCACAGCCACGGATCACGCACCGCATCGTCAAAGTGGTCCCTGCTGTCCTTAAGCCACGCCACAGCTTGCTTTGGCGCGAGCTTAGGCCACCCCAGGCCCGCAAGCGCTTGAGATGCCGTCATGGTCCGCTCGGGCGGGGCTATTTGGGCAATCAAAGTGTGGTTGCGCTCGATGGCCACGGTTTCCCCGCGAGCAACCACCCGGTCCAGGATTGCTCTGGTGTTTCTGGCGAGATCTGTGGCGCTAATCGTTTGCATTGTATTTTCCTTGCACAATACGTATTTATGCGTATTTTACGCTGACACTGCATTACTGAACCGAGTCGGATGTTGAGCCACCTTTCGTCAAACAGATGTTTTGTGACATGGCTGTTGCATCCAGCAAATTTGATCGCGCAGCCCTTCCTGGAAACGGACTTGCGCATTGATCAAATCCGCGCCGTATCAAACCAACCCACCGATTCTTGGGTACGCAGCCACTCGCACCGCTGAGTACAAACCATCTAAAACAGGTTGAAGAGGCACGCAAGCTGCTTGTCGGACGCTGTGCCGAGGCTGAAATCCGCGACATTTTGAAGAGCGTGGTGAAGCCCGCGCAACGTATCCGCATGGGCGATGCCTTAGCCAGGATTGGTCGCAGCGCCGGCCTCACGGATGCCGAAGTCGAGCACATCCGGGTGTCTTGCATCCGCTTTGTCGCCATCACCTACCACGCAGTTTTGACCAATTTCTTGTTCCATAGCAGAGCTGTGGGGCGGCGAATTCGGTAAAACAGTTTTCACTGGGAGCCGAATTTCGCCTCGACTTCCTCATAAGCATCTGCCGCCGGCGAAATAAGCGCCCGCTTTGCAAGTCACCGACAAGCATTTAAAACGGCATTCACACTTTTCAGAAAGACAGGCATGGCACGCTGGATTCGCGGACAACACCGTCGTGCAGCTGTGGGTGGGAGGGGGTGTGGGAGCTGCGCCCTTCGTCGCACGGCTTGAACAGTTGGCGGCGCAGCGGGAGCAAGCTGCCGACAACGCCGAGGCGCGGCAGCCTGGGCCGGGCACCGTGTTCTTCTACTGCACAAGCGACGGCGCACCGATGAACGGCATTTTGCAAGCGCTGTGCAAGCGTGCAGGGATTGCACTGCACCTGATCGACAAAGAGCGCGACGGCGCGCTGGAGCTGACGCAGGTACTGGCACAAAGCGCCCAGCCGCAAGACAGCAGCCTGTGGTTCTGCGGCCCTGGACCGCTGGGGGACAGCCTGGAAAAGGCGTGGAAGCGCAGCGGGCGCGCGGAGCGACATTTCCACCGGGAGTTCTTTGTAATGCGCTAACTGTCATGCACTGGGCAAGCACCCCGAACGATGAAACAAGGGAGGCAACGAGCACAGCGCCCCCAGTGCAGCCGTGGATCTGGCTCCGCCAGGCCACCGGGTGCGCCCCCTTGAGGGGGAAGCGCCACAGGCGCTACGGGGGTGGGTCAAGTTCACCAGGCCACCGGGTGCGCCCCCTTGAGGGGGAAGCGCCACAGGCGCTACGGGGGTGGGTATGCAAGGGCCAAGCGCCCCGAACGATGAAACAAGGGACGCAACGAGCACAGCGCCCCCAGTGCAGCCGTGGATCTGGCTCCGCCAGGCCACCGGCTGCGCCCCCTTGAGGGGGAAGCGCCACAGGCGCTACGGGGGTGGGTCAAGTTCACCAGGCCACCGGCTGCGCCCCCTTGAGGGGGAAGCGCCGCAGGCGCGACAGGGGTGGGTTCACGTTACCCTGCCCGCGCCAGCGTGCGCTGGGCCAGTGCGATGACGGGGGCGTCGACCATGCGGCCGTCGAGCAAGCAGGCGGCGCCGGCTGCTGCTGTGGCTGCTGCCAGCACGCGCTGGGCCCAGGCGTATTCCTCGGCGCTGGGGGCGAAGGCTTGGTGGACTGTTGCGATTTGCCGGGGGTGGATGCAGAGTTTGGCGCCAAAGCCAAAGCGCAGGCTGCGTGCGCTGTCGGCGGCGACTGAAGCTGCGTCGTCGGTGCGGGTGGTGACGCCGTCCACCGGTGCGGCCAGGCCGGCGCAGCGTGACGCCAGTACCAGCGCCCAGCGCAGCGGTGCCAGCTCGGCCTGGTCGGGGCCGCAGGCCATGCCGAGGTCGACTTGCAGGTCGATGTGGCCAAAGACCAGGCGCAGCACCTGGGGCGCACGGGCGATGGCGTCGAGCGCGGCCGCGCCTTGTGCGCTCTCAATCAAGGGCAACAGTGCTGCGCCGGGGCAGGCCTGGGCAACTCCGGCCACGGCCTGGGCGCTTTCGGTTTTGGGCAGCACCACGGCGGCCAGGCCGCTGCCCGCCAAGCGCTGTAGCAGCGCCAGGTCGTCCGCATGCCAGGCGCTGCCAACCGGGTTGATGCGCACCAACAGGCGCGTGCGCAATGCTGGCGCAATACTTTCCCAGGCGGCATCCAGCATGGTGCGGGCGGCGCTGCGGGCGGCTGGTGCGACGGCGTCTTCAAGGTCGATGATGACGGCGTCGGCGCCGCTGGCCAGGGCTTTGGCGTAGCGCTCGGGCCGGTCGGCGGGCACGAACAAGAAGCTGCGTGCCTGCGCCAGGGTGGCGGCTTGGCCAGTGTTTGCGGCGCTGGTGTTCACGCTCATGCCGGCGCGCCGAGCAGCGGCCCAACCTGCGGCCACTGCGCAATGCTCCAGAGGCGGTCAACAGCTTGGCGCATTTCATCCGGCTGCGCACCGCCGCTGAAGGCGGCCAAGCGCAGGGCTTTGTCGCTGATTTCCGTGCGGCTCAAGGTGTTGCCGGGGTCGCCTTTGGGCTCTTCCATGCGGCCGTGGAAGGTTTCGCCGTCGGTGCTGGTGACGCTGACTTTGCCGATCCAGCGCTGCGGGTAGGCGGCGTCGACTTCGGCGTCGAGCTGCATTTCGACCTTGGCGCACAGGGCCTTTGTTGCCGGGTCGCTGAAGTGCTGGGCAAATTCCACCAAGCCGGCGTGGCCGTACTGGGCCACCAGCGCCAGCACGGTGCCCATGGAGAATTTGCTTTGGTGGACGCTTGTGGGGTTGACCACGGGGCCGAGCACGTCGATGGCGCCTTGGTGGACGTGGCAGACCACGCGCGCCAATTGCGCGGGCTGGAGTTGGTGGGTCTGCATGACTTGCAGCAGCGCGTCGGCGGCCGGGTGCGTGTGGCGGCACGAGGCGTGGTATTTGAACGATGTCTCGGCGGTGGCCCAGCGCGTGCCCAGGCGGTCCACCAGTTTGGCCGGGTCGGCGTCGCGCGACATGCCGGCGGCCATGCCTTGTGGGCCGCCGAAGATGTCGGCGGCGCCGGTGAAGCCGTCTTGGGCCAGGTAGGCGGCCAGCACGCCAGCGGCGGCGGCGTGTGCGGTATGCAGTTGTTTGGAGTCGGCGGCGGTGCGCAAGAATTCCCACAGCCCGGCCGACTGGGTTCCAGCCGAGCCCAGCGCGTGCTGCATTTGCTGCGCGTTCAGGCCCAGCAAATGGCCAACCGCCGCCGCTGCGGCGAGCGTGCCCGCGGTGCCTGTGGTGTGGAAGACTTTGTAATGCGAGCGGCCCAGAAATTCGCCCACCCGGATCCCTACTTCGTAGCCCGCAACCGCTGCCGTCAGCAACTGCGCGCCACTGGCACCAAGCGCCTGCGCGACCGCCAGCGCAGCCGGGAACACCACGGTTGCCGGGTGGAAGACCGAGCCGTTGTGGACGTCGTCTTGCTCGGCCCAGTGCGAGGCGGCGGCGTTCGCCATGGCGGCAAAGTACGGGCTGTTGCGGCTGCGTGTGGCAAGCACTTCGCTGGGGCCATTGGCGTTGCCCATGCTTTGGGCAAAGCAGCCAATGCTGGCGACCGGGCGGGCACCGTGGCCGGCGATGGCCGAGCCAAACCAGTCGACCAGCAGGTCTTCGGTCTTGCGCAGCACGGGGGCGGGGATTTGCGCAAAGCGCAGCTCGGCGGCAAAGCGGGCTAAGTTGTGGGTATGCATGGTGCTCTTGGTGTGCTCTTGGTGTGCTCTTGGTGTGCGCGTGGTGTGCGCGTGGTTTTT